>CAYNWI010000292.1:0-3669 GCA_964400825.1 uncultured Anaerolineae bacterium
GGCGACGGCTACGACATCACCCTTTCGCCGGCCAACCAGGCCGCGCTGCAGGCGCTGATCCACCAGGAATTCGCCGGCGAGCGGGCCTACTGGCTGCGCCTGCAAACCGAACGGCTGTCGCTGATCCAGGGGTTCGAGGAGCTGCTGGCCCCTGAGGCCGTCTCCGTCGCCCCCTTCCCCTATCAGCTCAAGACGGCCCGCACCGCCCTGCGCCGTTTCCGCGGCCGGGGACTGCTGTGCGACGAGGTCGGCCTGGGCAAGACCATCGAGACCGGGCTGGTGCTCAAGGAATACATGCTGCGAGGGCTGGTGCACAAGGTGCTGATCATCACCCCGCCGGCCCTGACCCAGCAGTGGCGAGAGGAGATGACCAGCAAGTTCCTGATCAGCGATTTCGTGACCAACGAGGACGCTACGTTCCGCGAGCTGGGCCCCGAGGCCTGGTCTACATTTGACCACATCATCGCCTCGCTGGCCACCGCCCGCCGGACCGAGCACCGCCGGGCCATTGAAAAGATCCACTTCGACATGGTGATCGTGGACGAGGCCCACCACCTCAAAAACCGGGCCACCGTCTCCTGGAAGTTCGTCAACGCCCTGCAGAAGAAATACATGCTGATGCTGACCGCCACGCCGGTGCAGAACAACCTGGACGAGCTGTATAACCTGATCACCATCCTGCAGCCCGGTCAGCTCAAGACCCGACGGGAGTTCAAGCGCCGCTTCGTGGTGCGAGGCGATCCCCGACTGCCCAAGAACCGCGGCGAGCTGCGCAACCTGCTGGCCGACGTGATGGTGCGCAACACCCGCAGCCAGGTCAGCATCCGCCTACCCCGCCGCCGCGCCCACACCATCCGCCTGCAATTGACTCCGCCAGAGCGGGAGCTGTACGACGCCGTCAGCGACTTCGTGCGGGACGCGCTGGCGGCCGCTGAAGGCCGGAGAGGGCGGCGGACTGGCCCCCTCACCCGCTTCACCCTGCAAACTCTGCAACGGGAGATCGGCTCCAGCCCCCTGGCCGTCCGTCCCACCCTGGAGAAGCTGGCCGCTCACAGAAGACTGACGACCGAGCAGCAAGCCACCCTGCTCCGCCTGGCAGAACAGGCTGCCGCCGTCGAGCATCAGGCCAAGGCCGACGCGCTGCTCAAGCTGCTGGCGGCCAACAGGGCCGGCGGGGAGAAGGCCATCATCTTCACCCACTACCTGGCCACTCTGGATCACCTGGAGGCGGCGATGCGGGCCGCCGGCCACGATGTGGTGGTCTACAAGGGAGGGCTGACCTACGCCCAGAAGAACGAGGCCATCGCCCGCTTCGAGCGAGAGGCGCAATTCCTGCTCTCCACCGAGGCGGCTGGCGAGGGGCGCAACCTGCAGTTCTGCCGCCAGATGATCAACTACGACCTCCCCTGGAATCCGATGCGCATCGAGCAGCGAGTGGGTCGCATCCACCGCATCGGCCAGGAGCGGGAGGTGGAGATCTTCAACCTCTCGGCCGAGGGAACCATCGAAGACTACGTACTGCGCATCCTGGACAGCAAGATCAACATGTTCGAGCTGGTGATCGGCGAGATGGACATGATCCTGGGTCGTCTGGAAGACCAGCGGGATTTTGAGGAGATCGTGCTGGACATCTGGACGCGGGCGCGCAGCGACGCAGAGGTCAGCGCCGAGATGGAGGAACTGGGCGAAGCGCTGGTGAAGGCCCGCCAGGACTACCTGGAGACCAAAGCCTACGACGAGGCCCTGTTCGGCCAGGACTTCGGGGTGGAGTGAGCATGGCCGATTCGTTGCAGGATTTCATGCTGGCCTACTGCGAGGAGGTGGGGGGGCTGATCGAGCGCCCGGCCTACGGCCTGGTAGACCTCCTCCTCCCCGACGAGGTCGCCCGCCGCCTGGGGACGGACGCCCTGGTGAGACTGGCGTTCACCGAGGAGACCGCCGCCGCTCACCCTGAGGCGACCCACCTGACCTACGGCCATCCCCTGCTAGACGGCATCGTCGAGGACATGCAGGGGCGGGGACTGGCTTTGCGCCGTTACGTCAACCAGGTTCGCCTGGAGCGCCCCGGCCTCTTTCAGCTCATCAAGAACGAACTGGCCTGCCCCAACGCCTGGCTTCAGCCACTGCAAGACGCCGTCGAAGCACCCCGGACCTACTACTACGTCCGTTTCAACTTCAAGGTAGCGCTGATCACCGACGAGAAGCAGGAGGAGCTGGCCTCGGTGCTGATGAACCTGCACACGGGGCAGCCGGCCTGGGAGCTAGAGAACCGGGAGATACTGCCTCTGGAATCGGAATACCGACTGCGCCCCATGCACGAAGCGCCGCCGGCCTGGCAGCCGAAACTGCCCCTGCACAGCGCAGAGCGGCTGGCCTGGCTGCAAGAGGAAGCGGGACGAGCGGTGGCCCACAAGCTGACCCCCACCATCGAGGCCCTGCAGCAGCGCACCGCCCGCCGGCTGGAGCTGGACCGGGCCCGGCTGGAGGCTTTTTACGACGACACGGCGGCCGATCTGGAGCGGCGGCTGGCTCGCACCGAGGATGAAACGCGGCAGACCAGCCTGAAGGAGAAACTGGCCTTCGCCCACGCCGAGCGGGAGCGAAAGCTGGCCGACGTGGAGGCCAAGTACCGGCTGCGGATCCACCTGGAGCTGATCAACACCGTATTGATCAGCCAGCCCAAGATCGCCCTGCAGGCCAGGGTGGAGAACCGCTACGCTTCCGCCCAGACCACCTTCGTCTGGGATCCGCTGCTGCACCGCGTGGAGCCGCCGTTATGTCAGGTGTGCGGCCGGCCAGCCCCTCGGATCTACCTGTGCGCCAACGGCCACCTGGCCGGCGAGGACTGCATCCTGCGCTGCGCCTTCTGCAAGCGGGTGTTCTGCATGTTATGCCAGGACGACGTGGGGGCCTGCGCCGTGTGCGGCAAACCCCTCTGCGTCCACAGCCAGATCCGCTGCCCGGTCTGCGGGCGGGTGACGTGTCAGGAGCACATAGGGCAGTGTCATTAGAGCGTTTGGATCACGAAGGACGCGAAAGAGCGCGAAAAACGCGAAAAAGAAAAAGGAGGATTCCCATGAAACTGATAGACCTGACCATCCCATTGGGCATCGCCACGCCACCGTGGCCCACCTACGAGCCGCTGCAGCTCAAGTACTTCAAGCGGCTGGCTCCCAACGGGGCCAACGGCCAGGTGCTCACCCACTCCAACCACCTGGGCACGCACCTGGACGGCGAGATCCACTTCTACACCCCAGGCAAGGACATCGCCGCCCTGCAACTGAACGAGTTCCTGGTGGGGCCAGGCGCGGTGGTGGACCTGTCCGACGCCACGGGTGACTACCACATCTACACCTCGAAGATGGTCGAGGAGCGAGTGGAGGTGCGGGAGGGCGACATCCTGATCATCCACACCGGCTACCACCACTTTGGCTGGGACATGCCCACTGCCGACGAGATTCGCTACATGGTGCAGCACCCCGGCCCCGACCGCGAGTTCGCCGAGTGGGTCAGGGAGAAGAAGATCCACTGGATCGGCGTGGACTGCGGCAGCGCGGATCACCCTATGAACACCATCATCCGCGACTGGATGCCGCGCCAGGCGGCCGAGGCCAACCAGGTGTTCCAGGAGATGTACGGCCAGCCGCTGGCGGAGCGGTTCACCCCCGA
>CAYNWI010000293.1:0-3658 GCA_964400825.1 uncultured Anaerolineae bacterium
GTCGTTTATGTTTGCGTCTCTTGCACGGGGTTTCGCCGGTATTTCTTGCTCATGTTCAGCCCGGAGGGGGATTACGTGATGAAGGTTGGCCAGGAACCTCCGTGGGAAATCACTCCTGACCGCACCTTGGAGAGAGTTTTGGGGGCACACGCAGAGTACTACAAGAAGGGACTCGTCTGTGAGTCTCAAAGCTACGGAATCGGCGCATTTGCCTATTACCGTCGAATTGTCGAAGAGATTATCGACGAACTTCTCGAAAGCATTACAGACCTGATGGCGGGCGAAGAACGAGAGCGATATCTCGAAGCTCTTGAGAAGGTGAAGAAAACTACGGTCACACAAGATAAGATTGATCTTGTCAAAGACTTACTCCCTCCAATCCTAAGACCTGGAGGCATGAACCCGCTATCTACCCTCCATAGCGTTCTTAGCGAAGGATTGCATCAAGAGTCAGACGAGCGTTGCATTGAGCTGGCTATGACAGTACGCGAGGTGCTTGTGTTTCTTGTCAATCAGGTTGCCATAACCCAAGCGGCAGCCGCGAGTTTCACAGAGAGTATGCGTAGGCTTCTTGATAGGAAGACATAAGCGCAGGCCAACCCGTCGCTGCAGCCGACTGCGCTATTGTGCATCGAAGTAAAGAATGCCAGAAAAGAGTGAAAAGGAGAACAACCATGAACATCGAACAAGCAAACACAGAAGCCACAGAGCGAATGATGGAGGCCCGGCCGGTGCTGGTGGGGCTGGGCAAGGCGCTGGATGTGATACCGGGCATGCGCGATAACTTGCTGCTGCACGCCGGGCCGCCCATCACCTGGGAGCGAGCCTCCGGGCCGATGCAGGGCGCGATTACCGGAGCCTTGATTTTCGAGGGGAAGGCGACAAATGAGGCGGAAGCCCAGGCCCTGGTGGAATCGGGCGAGGTCGAGCTGGAACCCTGCCACCACCACGGGGCCGCCGGGCCGATGGCGGGCCTCATCGCGCCTTCTATGTCGGTCTACATCATCGAGAACAAGACCCACGGCAATCGCAGCTTCTCAGGCCTGAACGAGGGCTACGGCAAGGTGCTGCGCTACGGCGCGTACAGCGAAGAGGTGCTGGCCAAGCTGCGCTGGATGGAGGACGTGATGGCCCCCGTCCTGGCCGACGCCATCGAGGCCAGCGGCGGGATTGACATCCGCGCTCTGCTGGCCGAGAGCCTGCACATGGGCGACGAGGGGCACAACCGCAACAAGGCCGGCTCCATCCTGTACACCACCAAGCTGGCGCCGTTTGTGGTCAAGGCCACGGACGCCGATACCGCCTCAGATGTGCTGCGCTTCCTGGGCGACAACGCCCTGAGCGTGCTCAATCCGGTGATGGCGGCCTGCAAGGCCATGGCCGACGCCGCCCACGGGATAGAGGGCAGCACCATCGTGACCGTCATGGCCCGCAACGGCACCGACTTCGGCATCCGCGTCAGCGGGCTGGGCGACCGCTGGTTCACCGCGCCGGTGGCCATCCCCCAGGGCCTCTACTTCCCCGGCTTCACCGCCGAGGACGCCAGCGGCGACATCGGCGACAGCACCATCACCGAGACGGCGGGCATCGGCGGCTTCGCCATGGCCTCCGCGCCGGCCATCGTCACCTTCGTCAGCGGCACGCCCCAGGACGCCATCAATGCCACCCTGGAAATGTACGAGATCACCTACACCGAGCACAAGTACTTCACCATTCCCCCGCTCGACTTCCGCGGCACGCCGACGGGCATTGACATCCGCAAGGTGGTGGAGACGGGCATCACGCCGCGCGTCAACACCGGCATCGCCCACAAGGACGCCGGCGTGGGGCAGGTTGGCGCCGGATTGGTGCGCCCGCCGATGGAGATGTTTGAGGAGGCACTTGTGGCCTTCGCTGAGCGGTATGGGTTCTGAAGTAAAACGTGAAACGTAAAACGTAATCATTACGCATCACGTTTTACGTTTTACGTGGTATTCAAGTAAAACACAAAGGAGAGACACATGAACCGCGAACAATTCATCAAGACAATGGACGAAGCAAAGCTCTATGACCTGACCCAGGGCTGCAGTATCTTCACCCCGCCGTGGCCGGGGGAAAAGTCGCTGGAGATCCACTTCTTCAAGCGGGTTACGGGCGCTTATGGGGGCGGTCAGGGCGCCAACGGCCAGCTACTGAACTGGAGCAACACGGTGGGCACGCACCTGGTGGGCGAGACGGCCTTCCATTCGGGGGGCAGAGCCATCGCCGACGTTCCCCTGGAAGACCTGTGCGGGCCGGGCGTGGTGGTGGACATCTCCGATGCTGTGTCCGACTACAGCCTGTACACCCCTGAGATGATCATGGAGCGGGCCACGGTCAAAGAGGGCGACATCCTGATCATCAACACCGGCTACCACAGGTACTCCTGGGATCAGCCCGATGTCTACAACCCGGAGGCCCAGGGCGGGGTGGAGTCCAAGGAATTCGGCTTCCTGGTGCGGCACCCAGGCCCTTCCCCCGACTTCTTCCAGTGGGCCCTGGACATGAAGCTCAAGGTCATCGGGGTGGACTGCGGCTGCGCCGAGCATCCCATGAACACCCCCATCCGCCGCATGCACGCCAACCACTTCGAAAAGGCCGAAGCCAGGCTGATGGCAGACTACGGCCAGACCTGGGACGAGATGTTCCCCCAGGACGAGTACTACGAGCTGACCCACATCACCATGCCCAAGGCCCACCTGCTCCTGGCCGAGTGCATCGTGGGCGACATTGACAAACTCAACCCTTCGACAGGCTCAGGCCACCGCAGCCAGCGGGCCTGGATCATGATTCAGCCCATACCGTTCATGGAAGTTGAGACCGCCTGGTCGCGCGTGGTCGCCCACCAGGCTCCCGACGGCATGAGCGAGGAAGAGTTCTTCCAGATCATGGGCTCGGCCGAGATGCTGGACCTCACCATCCCGTTCAGCGTCCAGACGCCGCAGTGGGCGAACTACATTCCCCTGACCGTCACCTACACCAAGCGGGTCGGCGGCCAGCACTTCGGCATGGGCCGAAACGGCTCCATCTGCAACGCCAGCATCCACCTGGCCACCCACATGGACGGCGAGAAGCACTTCTGGCCGGCGGGCCGCACCATCGGCCAGGTGCCGCTGGAGGAGTGGGTTGGCCCTGGCGTCATCGCCGACATCTCCCACCTGGTCAGCGATTCCAGCGTGTACACGCCCCAGATGATCGAGGGCGTGGTGGACATCCGCAAAGGGGACATCCTCATCATCAAGACCGGCTGGCACAAGTACGGCTGGAACAGCCCGGACTCCGATGAGTTCCGCTACATGATCAAACACCCCGGGCCTTCGGCTGACTTCGCGCAGTGGTGCGTGGACATGCAGATCAAGTGGATCGGCGTGGACGCCGTGAGCGCCGACCATCCCATGAACACCATCCAGCGCCTCTGGCACCCCAAGACCTTCGAAGAGGCCAACCGCAAGCTGATCAGGGACTTCGGCAAGGACTGGGACGAGATGTATCCTTTGGACAAGTACTACCAGGACATGCACCTGAACCTCTTCCCGAAGAAGATCGTCCACGCCGAGAACCTGGCAGGCGACATCGCCACCGCCGAGAGCGGCCGCTACTACATCGGCTGCTACCTGCAGAAAGGCATGGAAATCGCCTC
>CAYNWI010000294.1:0-3648 GCA_964400825.1 uncultured Anaerolineae bacterium
GCCCACTTCTACGCTGCCGGCCACCTCCAACGGCTGGGACTGATCGGCTACCTCATCGTTCTCCTCCGCACGGCAGGCAACGCCCTGGTCCGGCCAGCGCCCCTGGTGTCGGCCAGCATGGATCTGAAGGCCGTCCGTCGGCGAGGCAGCCGCAACCTGTTGCCCGTGATCCGAGGGCTCCTCCTGGCGCTGCCAGTGCTGGTCATCTTCACCCTCCTCCTGGCCTCGGCCGACCTGGTCTTCGCTGACTACCTGAAAGACCTGTTCAGCCTCGAAATCTCGCCCGACTTACTGGAACTGCTCTGGCGAGGGATCATCGTATTAGGGGCTGCCTGGTTCCTGGCTGGCGGCCTGGCTTACGCGCTGGGCCGCAGCCAGGCGTCGGACGACCAGGGCGCTCTGGAGAAAGCGCTGGGGAGCCTGGCCCAGGTCGTAAGGCTCGGCTTCGTCGAGGTGGCGACGGTGCTGATCTCGGTGGATTTGTTGTTCCTGGTGTTCGTGTGGATTCAGTTCGCCTACCTGTTCGGCGGGCGGGCCAACATCACCATAGAAGGGTACACCTACGCCGAATATGCCCGGCGCGGTTTCTTCGAGTTGTTGGCCGTGTCGGTGCTGACGCTGGGCCTGATCCTGGGCCTCCGCTGGCTGGCCCGCCGTGAGACGGATCGCCAGGCGCGAATCTTCAACGGGCTGAGCAGCCTCATGGTCGGGTTGGTGCTGGTCATTTTGGCCTCCGCCTTCCAGCGGCTGCGCCTTTACGAGGCCGCCTACGGCTACACCCAACTACGGCTCTACAGCCACGTGCTCATGGTCTGGCTGGCGGCGGCCTTCGTCTGGTTTCTGGTCACGCTGTGGCGCTGGTCCGACCGCTTCGCCATCGGTGCGTTTGTAGCCGCCCTGGGCTTCCTGGCTACCCTGAACGCCATCAACCCCGACGCCTTCATCGCAAAGCAAAACCTGGCCCGCTACCAGGCCACCGGCAAACTGGACGCCTACTACCTGACCCAGCTGTCCGAAGACGCTGTGCCCGCACTGGTGCTGGCTGTGGGGCAGGTGACTGGAGACGAGCGGGAGGTGCTGAGTGACCATCTGCGCTACCGTCTGGAGAGCATGGAGGAGAGCGTTCGTTGGCGGAGCTGGCCCTCGTTCCACCTGGCCCGACGGCGAGCCTATGACCTGCTAACCGAGAGATGAAGGACAGCTTGCCTTCTATGCCGAAATGAGGTATCATAGATTATGGAGTGGGCAGCCAACCTGGAGCAATTGGTGAGGAAAGGTGATGAGAGCGCAAGCAGTCGGCGATAGCCAAACCGCTGAGCGAGTAAAGCTAGAACAAAGGTTCCTTCCCTTGATGGAGGAGCGCCTCGGCATGCGTCAATTGGTGACTTATGTGCCCAACAAGACAGTGCCCATTCATCGTTGGTTTTCTTACAAGGAGGGATTTTCGGCTGCGCTGGTGGACGCTTTCCTGCGAGAATTTGGGGATCAGCCAGGGAGATCGCGCGTTTTCGATCCTTTCGTTGGATGCGGCACAACGGTCATCGCAGCCAAGCAAGCTGGATATGTAGCCTGGGGCATTGACATCCTGCCGGTAGCCATTTTTGTAGCTGGAGTGAAATTGCGAAGTGCAGAAGATTATGATCTGCTCCGGCTTAAGGCGGGGATGGATCGCTTGTTGGAAACTCCTTATTGCGAGCCAGCCATCTCGGCTCCTCAGGATATCCGCATCATTCCCTTGGCTTTCTCGGAAGAGATCCTGAACGAAATCCTGTTTTTCAAAGAGGAGATTCTAAACGAGGAAGATGAGTCCGTTCGTGAGTTCTTGCTCCTGGGCCTTTTGAGCATCCTGGAAAAGGTGAGTTATACCAGCAAGGACGGACAATTCTTGCGCTTGAAACCTGAAAGAAATATCCCCCCCGTGCGTGCGACGTTGGCCCGGCAACTACGCTTGATGTACAGGGATTTGACAACCGTAGGGTATCAAATGCGCCTTTTCGAGAAGCCCGCCAAATACACGGTGCCTTCCTCGAGAACCTATGTGCTCCTGGCCGATGCCAGAGACTTCACCTCCGCTATTGATGACTATGCCGACTTTATTATCACCTCTCCCCCATATTTGAACCGTTATGACTACAGCCGCATTTACAGCCTGGAGCTGTGTCTAGCATTTGTGGAGGATTTCGCCGGCCTCAAAGCCATCCGGCACAGCCTTCTCCGCTCGCACATCGAATCCCGTCCCGCTCCTACCGATGAAGTGAATCATCCTGCCCTTTTAGAGGTGCTTTCCAACCTGGCCGGGAAGAAGCTCAACAATCCTCGTATTCCCGTCATGATCAAAGGCTACTTTGAGGACATGAATCTGGTGCTTAAGGAGTTATACAACGTGTGTCGGTCAGGAGCCAAGATAGCCCTGGTCGTGGGCAATGTTCGTTTTGAAGGAGAGTTGATCCCGGTGGACTTGCTTTTATCTGAGTTGGCCAGCGATGTGGGTTTTAGTATTGACGAAGTAATCATTACGCGATATAAGGGCAATAGCTCGCAGCAGATGGGCAAGTATGGTCGCGTCCCGGTTCGCGAGAGTGTTCTTATCTGGTTCAAAGGATAGGCAAATGAACGATGATTTGCTAAAAGAGGCTCGACGCATAGACTATCGCCTTCGCTCCACCTTTTTCTACCGGAAGCTTCATGAGTTGGGTTTCCTAGATTTTGCCTGTGAGATTGATGCTCTGGTGAAGATTAACGATAGCTATAAGTGGGTGGAGAGAAGCCAATGGGGTATTTCGCAAGAGGCCTGGGAATACGTTGCGGGTTCGGAGTTATCGCCACTGCGTGTCTTCTGTCATCCTCGCGTGATCATCGAACAACCTCGCCTCATCGCTTACTATCGCAACATCGCTGCCCTTTCGCAGAAAGCGGTGCAGACTTTGGCTTTCAACGTGAAGCGGTTTGAGCTGGGGAAACGGGAGGATTTGTCCTACGAAAAAGCGTTGCTCCTTTGTCAGTTGTTCAATACCCACGTCAGCACCATCATCGAAAGCACCCTCACCTTCTCCCAGCGGGATTTGGATGCCCTTCTTTTCGCTTCCGCCGGGGCTCAGATCAATGGCTCCTGGCTCAACGCCATCGGCAACGAGGCGGAGATGGTGGTCAAACGGCTGTTGAGCAGTTTTTTGGTCAAGCGTGGCCTAGTGGTGGGGCTCTTGGACAAGAAGGAGCACAGTTTGACCCTGGACGAGGTGGAGGACCTGATGCGGATCCTGGCTGACATTCGGGTGATACGTTTGCTCAACGGCACTTCAATGGTGTTCGGTGCTGAGCCGGACGTTGCTCTGTTAGCACCTACTGGGCAGACGATGGCTGTCATTGAGGTCAAAGGCGGCAAGGATCCAGCCGGAGCGCTGGAACGGTATGGAGCGGCTAAGAAGTCTTTCGAGAAGACCCTCGAAGATAATCCGAATGCGATCACTATCTACCTGGCCAGTTGCATTACCGACGAGGTCGAAAGAAGGTTGGTTGAAGACGCAACAGTGCAGCAGGTGTTCAACCTCACGGTTCTTTTAGGGAATGAAGCCCAACGAAATGACTTTCTGGCATACATTGGAAAACTGGTGGAGACACAATACTGAAAACTGGATCAAAATCGCCTTG
>CAYNWI010000295.1:0-3623 GCA_964400825.1 uncultured Anaerolineae bacterium
GCCGACCTGACAGGCTCGATGCGCCTTCAGTATCCGACCAACGTCAAGATCATCCGGCTGCCCTGCACCGGCAAGCTAGACGTTCTCTACGTCCTGCGAGCCTTCGAGCGGGGGGCGGACGGCGTCTTGGTGGCCGGTTGACTGAAGGGGACCTGTCATTACCTGGAAGGTAATCTGTGGGCTGAGAAAAGGGTGAACTACGTCAAGGAGCTGCTCGACCAAATCGGCCTGGGTGGCGAGCGGTTGGAGATGTACTTTCTCTCCTCGGCCGAAGGAGCCCGTTTCGCCGAGATCGCCACGGAGATGACGGAGCGGATTCGGGAATTGGGGCCTAACCCATTGAGAAATATGGAGGCTAAATTATGATCATAGGCGAACAGAAGCCTCTGGACGAAATCAAACAGATGATCGCCGGATATCAAAAGATACTGATCCTCGGCTGCGGCACCTGCGTCACTGTCTGTTTCGCCGGCGGGGAGAAAGAGGTGGGCATCCTGGCCTCGAGCCTGCGCATGGCCACCGCGCTGGACGCCCCCCCTCTTTCCCCCCCAACTTTGGGGGGGAGGAAGGGGGGGAAAGAGTTCATAGAGGCTACCGTGCAGCGCCAGTGCGAGTACGAATACAACGAGGAAGTGGCCGACCTGGTGAGAGAGGCCGACGCTGTCCTGTCTCTGGCCTGTGGCATCGGCGTGCAGACCATGAACGAGCAGTTCCCGGAGAAGGTCACCCTGCCAGGTCTAAACACCTCCTTCCTGGGCCAGCCCACCGAGCAGGGCGTCTGGGACGAGCGCTGCCAGGCCTGCGGAAACTGCATCCTGGATAAAACCGCCGGCATCTGCCCCATCGCCCGCTGCTCCAAGAGCCTCCTCAACGGGCCTTGCGGGGGGTCGAAAAACGGCAAGTGCGAGATTGACCCTGAGGTTGACTGTGCCTGGCAGCTCATCTACGACCGTCTCCAGGCCCTGGGCAAGTTGGACCTGCTGACGGAGATCCAGCCCGCTAGAGACTGGTCCACCAGCCGCGACGGCGGCCCGCGTAAGATCGTAAGGGAAGACCTGCGTCTATGAAAGTCCAAGGTTCAAAGCTCAAAGCTCAAAATCCCAACTTCCAAGCCCTGAGCAAGTTTCCAATCTTCGAAGGCCTGACCGACGATGAACTGGACAGGATAACAGCCCTCTGCCGAGAAGAGGTCTACGAGGCTGGAGCGACCATCTTCGAAGAAGACGGGGCGGCGGATTACTTGTATCTTTTGGAAGAGGGGAAGGTGGCCCTGGAGATGGAACTAGAGCTTCGTCCTTACGCCTCACCAAAGCAAACGACCATTGAGGTGGCGACTGAAGGCGAGGTCTTCGGGTGGTCAGCCCTTGTGAAACCCCATACCTGGACCCTGTCGGCGAAATGCATGGAAAGAGCCAGGGTCATCGTCATCAGGGGATGCGACCTGCTCGATTTGTTCGAAAGCGAGCCTCACATAGGCCATAGAATGACGGAAATGGTCGCCCAGATAGTGGCCTTAAGACTCAGGGATACCAGGCGAAAACTAACTGACTTTTTGAGAGGAGGAGAGCTCTCCCTTAGGTATACGCCTGAAGAAGCCACCTTGATTCAAAGGATCCGTTATTTCATTAACTTCAGGTGGATAGCTGCTATCGGGGTAGCAGTTCTGGCTCTATTTGCTAATAGTGTCCTTCGGATAGGATTTCCTACCCTGCCGGTATACATCATCGCCGTCGGCATCGCTTTGTACAACTTGATATTTTGGTTTCAAGCCACGGGGTTGGCGTCTGAAGACACCTCCGATCTAGTGGGGAAGGCCAGAAGGTTCGCTGCTGTGCAGAGTGTGGTGGATCTGTTGGCCCTTACTGTACTTATCCATTTTACAGGAGGCGTAGAAAATCCCCTCGTTTTCTACTTCGTCTTTCACATCACCGTAGCCAGCATACTGCTTCCCTATAAAGCAGCCTACTCACTGGCTACTTTGGCCGTCTTGTTGTTCTGTTCACTGATCGGTCTGGAATACTTCGGCCTCATTTCCCACGTCCACCTGGAGGGATTCGTTTCACCTGATCTATATCGTCAGGAATCGTACATTTTGGCCGTCATCTTCACCTTTGTCACCGTCCTGTATATCTCCACCTACATGGCCACTTCCATCGCCGGGGAGCTGAGGAAGAGACAGCAGGAAGTAGCCTCGCTGAGAGATCGCTGCCTGATAGACTTCACTGCCTTGGAAGAAGTAAATAAAAAACTGACGGAGCTGGACAGGCTGAGGACCTATTTTCTAGGCATGGTCTCTCACGACCTGAAGGCCCCCCTGGTGGCCATTGAGAGCTATCTTCAGGTGATCTTGGGAGGCTTCGCTGGCGATATCACCGAGGAACAACGAGAGATGCTGGACAGAAGCAGCCACCGCATCGGGGGATTGCTTGATCTGATCAGTGACCTGCTGGACGTCTCTCGCATCGAGGCAGGGCAGATCGCCAAGGAGTTCAAGGATACGTCTGTGTCCGAGGTAGTTGAGGGTTCCCTGGAGGATGTCCAGGGCCTGGCGAAGGCAAAGGAGATAGAACTGCGGGTAGAGATGCCGGAGGAGCTGCCTATCATCCACGCTGCTCCCCACCGTTTGCGGCAGGTGTTGAACAATCTATTGAGTAATGCCATCAAATTCACACCTCCGAAGGGATTGATCAACCTTTGTGTGGAAGAGAAGCTGGACTGCCTCCAGGTCGAGGTGATGGATACCGGTACAGGCATCTCCCCAGAAGACCTGCCCTACGTTTTCGATGAGTTCTTTCGAGGCCGAAATGTGGAGAGGACAGGAGCGGGCCTGGGGCTATCCATCGCCAAGAAGATCGTGGAAGCCCACGGGGGGAAGATTTGGGCGGAAAGCCCCTGCACTACCGATGGAAAGGGAAGCAGGTTCACCTTTATCTTGCCCAAGGTCGACTGACCATCCGACCACAAAGGAGTTGAGATGATGAAAGCTGGAAGCAATCTGGAAGCGGTGCTTGAAAGTGGCGAGTTCGCTGTGACGGCCGAACTAGGCCCTCCCAAGGGCACGCGCCGACAAGTGGTCGAGAAGAGGGCGAATGAGGTCAAAGGCTACTGCGATGCCGTGAACGTGACCGACAATCAGACGGCCATCGTCAGAATGAGTAGCCTGGCCGCCTGTGCCATGGTGAAGCAACTGGGCCTGGAGCCTGTGCTGCAGATCACCTGTCGAGACCGAAACAGGCTGGCCATTCAGAGCGATGTCCTGGGGGCAGTTGCCTTCGGGATCAAGAACATCCTCTGCCTGTCCGGCGACCATCAAAAATTCGGCAACCACCCTACGGCCAAGAACGTGTTCGACATAGACTCCATTCAATTGATCCAGACCCTCAAGAAGATGCGCGAGGAGAGCAAATTCCTCAGCGACGACAAGTTCTTTGGCGACGCTCCCCTGTTCATTGGAGCGGCCTCCAATCCCTACGCTGACCCTTTCGAGTTCCGAGTGGTGCGGCTGGCCAAGAAGGTGAAGGCAGGGGCCGATTTCATCCAGACCCAGGCGGTCTTCGCCGTGCCCAAGTTCAGGAGGTTCATGGAGATGGTGTGCGACCAGGGGCTGGATGAGCAGGGGCACG
>CAYNWI010000296.1:0-3621 GCA_964400825.1 uncultured Anaerolineae bacterium
CGCGTTTTTCCATCCCCCTTCTTGCGCCATAGAGTGCGATCCGTACGAAAACGAAATTGGCAAAGCCGACGTCGTTTCCGGCTGTTTACGCTTTGACATCAAACCGTTCGAGGTAAGGACGTTCAAGCTATACTTCTAAGGTGCAACGCACTTAAAAAAGTGCGTTGCACCTGGCAATGGCGGAAAAGCATGAATGACAAGGGTGCCAAGCTCACCTTTCGTGACATGAGCCTGGCCATTTTCCGAGGAGAGAACCCAGGCGGTGTACTCTGGCAACCAAGATTGGAGTACTGGTATGATGTGAATAGGAAGCGGGGCACTTTACCAGAACACTTGAAGGGGGCCAGTCTCATTGATGTCTACGATGATTGCCACGCTTCCGTTCGATATTTCACGAACCCTTTGCGCTCACGATACAACAACGTGCGGGTCACTGAGCGGTGGGAAGATGAGAAGCGACTGCGGCGTACGTGGGAGACCCCTGTGGGGACTTTGACCGACGTTTTGCACTACGACGAATGGGGCCTGTCTGCCTATAACACCGAGTACAAGCTGAAAAGCCCGCAGGACTTCAAGGTTCTGGAGTTCATGTTGCACGATGAGGAGTGGTACTGGGACCAGGGAGCCTACGAGCAGGACCTACAGCGGGTGGGCGAGCGTGGCAGCCCTCAGTTCTACTTTCGCCGCTCACCGATACAAGGTCTCTTCATCGAGCATGCGGGGTTTGAGAAAGCTATCTACATGATGCATGACTACCCTGCGCTGATCCAACACTACGTCGAGGTAGCGTCAGAGGCGGACAACGCTATGTACGAAGTTCTATGCCAATCTCCCGTCCAGATTCTCAATCTGGGTGAGAACATTGATGCCGCTATGGACCCGCCCCCCATCTGGAAGGAGTACCTGGCTCCCTATTATCGCCAGCGGGTTGAACAGTTACACGCCGCCGGCAAGTTGGTGCACATCCACGTGGATGGGACGATGAAGCCGTTGTTGCCCCATTTGAGAGATGGCCCCTGGGATGGGATCGAAGCCGCCACGCCTCTTCCCCAGGGAGACGTCACGCTGGAGGAGATCAAAGAGGCACTGGGCGACCAAGTGCTTTTGGATGGGATTCCTGCCCTGTATTTCCTCCCGTCTTTCTCGACGGAAACGCTGATCGAGTGCGTGAAACAAGTAGTGGAGCTGTTTTACCCCCGCCTGGTGCTGGGAATATCCGATGAGCTGCCCCCAGACGGCGATATCGAACGAGTGCGGCTGGTAGGTGAGTTGATGCAAGAGACGGCCCTCTCCCCCTAACCTCCTCTCCCAACAACCCTGGGAGAGGGGGAACTGGGATTCCTCTTCCCCCTTCCCCCCCAGAGTTGGGGGGGATTGAGGGGGGGCGGAGGGAGGGGCTGAAGGAGGACACTTTATGCCTTATCAAGCTTTCGTCGTTTCCCACACCCACTGGGACCGCGAGTGGTACCAGACCTTCCAGGAGTTCAGGATTCGTCTGGTCACCCTGGTGGACAGGCTGCTGGGTATTCTGACACACGATCCCAGCTATCGCCACTTTATGCTGGATGGGCAATCCATCGTGGTCGAAGATTACCTGCAAATTCGGCCCGAACGCGAGCCCGACATCCGGGAGCAGATTCAGAAGGGACGGTTGCTCATCGGCCCCTGGTACGTGCTGCCCGACGAGTTCCTGGTGAGCCCGGAGGCCCTGATCCGCAATCTGATGCTGGGCCAGCGGGTGTCCCGGCGCTTCGGCGAGCCGATGTCGGTCGGCTATATCCCGGACTCCTTCGGACACATCAGCCAGTTGCCCCGGATTCTGGCCGGCTTCGGCATCCACGACGCGGCTATCTGGCGTGGCGTGCCCGACCTGCCGACCGAGTTCCTGTGGCAGTCGCCCGACGGAACGGTCGTCCTGACCCTATACCTACGCGACGGCTATGGCAACCTGGCCTGGACGCCCCACGACCCGGACGGCTTCGCCCAAGTGGTGCGCCAGGCGGTGGATAGCCTGGCCCCTCACGCCACCACCCACGCCGTCCTCCTGATGAACGGCATGGACCATGTGGAGCCCTCCCCTGACCTGCCGGCCCTCATGGCCGCTGCGGAAGAACGCCTGCCGGCCCTGAAGCTCGTCCACGGCACCCTGCCCCAGTACGTCGCCGCCGTGCGTGCCGCGAATCCTGGGCTGCCAACAGTTCAGGGTGAGTTCCGCTGCTCGCAGCGATCCAACATCATCCCCGGCGTGCTGTCGGCCCGCATGTGGATCAAGCAGCGCAACCGGGCCTGCGAGACGCTGCTGGAATGTTGGGCCGAACCGTTCAGTGCCTTTGCTGAGTCCGTAAATTCGGAAACTGGCCTACGAATTTACGATTCTACGAATTTACGACTCTACGAATTTACGACATTTGCCTGGCGCTACCTCTTGCAGAATCATCCCCACGACTCCATCTGTGGCTGCAGTGTGGATCAAGTCCACCAGGAAATGCGGTCTCGCTTCGACCAGGTGGAGCAAATCGGCGAAGAAGTCACGCGGCGCAGTCTGACGAGTCTGGTAAGGTACATCGCGACCAGGGGCCCTAAGCTCGATGATTCGCAAGAAGCTCTCCCCGCCGAATTGCTCCAGCCCGCTCCGTACGTGCCCATCGTCGTCTTCAACCCCACCGCTGGGCCGCGCACCGACCTGGTCCACGTGCAGGTGCAGATACCACCTGCCTGGCCAGGCTACGAGCTGATAGACGAAGAGGGCCAGCCTTTGCTGTGGCAGCAGTTGGGCGAGGAGAAGCTCGATTTCTCCCTCCTGGGCGTTAATCACGAGGACTTGTTGATGCGGCTGATGCAGGAGCACCCTGGGCGGGTGGGGGGACAGGGGATTGTGAGACTGAGGTATCACGAGGGCGAAGCTGGCCCGGTGGTGATGGCCACCCTGAGCGCTCATGGTCAGCCCAGTCTGGCCCAGGTGGATGCCGCTCTCGCCGAGGTCCGGCGCCGGCTGCACGCGGCCGGAAAGCCTCCGCAGCTAGATGTGAGGCTGGCTCCCCAGGCGGCCCTGGCATTCGTGGCGCAGGACGTGCCGGGCCGCGGCTACCGTACCTACTTCCTGCGATCCGTTCCCGCACGCCCAGCGCCAGAGGTGGAAGCTGGAGCGTTGAGCATGGAGAACGAGTTCTACCAGGTCGAAGCCAACCCGGTGGACGGGAGCATCACCCTGCGCGACAAGACCACCGGCATCGTTTATCGTAGGCTCAATCGCTTCGTGGACGAGGGCGATCGGGGAGACGTGTATAATCACTGTCCGGTGGAGCAGGACGTGGTAGTGGACGAGCCGTCCCATCCACCGCTGGTGAGGCTGTTGGAAACAGGCCCGGCCCGCCAGACGCTGGAAATCGTCCTGCGCTATCGCGTGCCTGTCGGGCTTACCGCCTCCCGCCGCGCCCGGTTGGCCAGACGGGTCACTCTCCCCATCACCACCCGGGTCAGCCTGGTCTCCGGCCTTCGCCGCGTGGACTTCGAGACCACGCTCAACAACGCAGCCAGCGATCACCGGCTGCGCGTCCGCTTCCCCACGCCCGTCGAGGCCGACTGTTTCCGCACCGAGACACCCTTCGACGTGGTCGAGCG
>CAYNWI010000297.1:0-3608 GCA_964400825.1 uncultured Anaerolineae bacterium
CTGGTGGTGGGGTTGAGCGGAAAGAGAGGATCGTGAGTCAGCGCGGGGCTGAACTACCGCTTCCACCCCCACCCCAACCCTCCCCCTGGCAGGGGGAGGGCGTAACAGTGAAAAGAAAAGAAGCCATCGAGACCTGGGTCTCGATGGCTTCTTGCCGTGATGCTGGAAACCAGCGGTTTCAGTCGCTACGGAGTGACTTCTTCGGCCCTCGGCTGATCGTCTATCAAGGCATCAATGGGGTTCGTCGCCGATGTGTTCTGGGCCTCCGTCCAGTCAATGACTGGCTGTCGCCACTGGATGCTCGTGTCGTAAGCGTTGGGGTCCTGCTGGTAGAAGAGGTAGCCGTCGCCACCCAGGTACATGAAGTCGTTGACCAGGACGTGGTAGGTCTCCGCCATGTCCAACGGCGAGCCGTCGGCAAGCAGCGTCACCGAATCCACGACCGTCTGGCCATCATCCTCATGGTACGTATAGGCGAAGCCAGCCACAGCCGCGTGGCAGGCCTCCAGGTTCTCCACCAGTTGGGCACCGGTGATGGCGCAGTCTACGATGACGTTATCGAAGGGGAGCACACCCACGATGTCGCCCACGGTGATGTCCCCGGCTGCAATGTCAGCCCGGAGGCCACCCCAGTTGGTCATGGCGAAATCGCCCGCAGGATAGGCCCACAGCCAGGAATCCGTCACGTAGTTCGCTTGCTCCCAGGATTGCCTGGCTATTCCGTCCTCAGTGTAGCCGATGACCTCGCCCATGGCCTCATCGGTCTCTGCCTGCCAGTAGTCCACGATGGCCTGGACCTCGGGGTCCGGGGTCACGGGGTTGCCCTCCTCGGTAACGTACTGGTTGAAAATTATCTGCTGGGTGGAGTCAACCACGTCATGGGTCACTGCATCCACGTAGAGCACCGTCTTGCCGTAGGCTCGCATGGCCCAGTGGGTCTCTACTATGAGGGTGTCGCCAACTTGCCCCATGAAGGTATCGTGACAGTGCCCACCTTCCATCAGGGCAATGTCCAGATCGCTCACTGCCTCTGCCAGAGGCACCAGATTCCCGCTGCACACGTGGGACTCGACGATGATCAGCTCCGCTCCCTTGGCCCTCATCTTCGGAACCTCGCGACGCAGGGCTGCCTCGTAGTCGCCGAAGTACAGGTCGGTGATGTTCTTGGGATGGGTGGTCCACGCGGTGCTTACGGTAGTCAGCCCGACGATCCCCACCTTGACGCCGCTGACTTCCTCGATGACGTAAGGAGTCACGAAGTCGGCCAGAGTAGTGGTTCCGGTGTAGTAGATGTTGGCCGAGAGGAAGGGGAAGTCAGCCTCGGCGATCCGCTCGTTCAGGGCCTCGCGGCCGAAGTCGAACTCGTGGTTGCCGATGACGGACACGTCGTAGCCCATGGCGTTCATCACTTCCACCACTGGCTCACCCTCGAACCAGGTGGAGATAGACGGGCCTGTCCAGTTGTCGCCCGCGCTGAGCAGCAAGAACCCGTCGGCGTCCGGCGAGTAGCCCTCGATCTGCGTGAACCGGCCCATCAGGCTGGCTGCTCCGCCCTCGGTGACGGGCGACCCATAGGCCACGAAGGGCTGCAACCAGCCGTGCTCATCGTTGGTGTGCAGGACGGTGATCGGTATTGGGTTGTAGCTCTTGAAGAGGAGAGGCAGGTAGACCTTGTGTTCCACCACGGCCATGAACGATGCGCTGCGGTCCAGGGTGCCCATGTTGTATTCGATCGTCGCCGTGTTGATCATTGTCCCAGTCTCAGCGACATCAACCAACTCGGCTTCGAAGGTCAGCACGACTTCCCCCTGATAGTCCACTTCACCTTCCCACATCAAGCTGTCCAGGATTTCGGTGTAGTAGGCAGACCAGTGATCCACAACGTAGATGAAGCCATCGCTGGCTTCTGCCGAGGCGAATCCCAGCCCCACCGGGAGTCGTCCATGGTTTACCGTCCACGGCCCGACGCTCCCGTCCGGCAGGATCTCTGACGACTCCACGGTGTCCTGGTCAGGGCCGTCAACTGTGCCCCATTGACGCCCACCGATGGCGTAGAGAATGCCATCCGACTCTACGAAGCCGAAGGTGTCACGCACGTTGTTCATCTCATTGGGCGACACCACAAAGTCTCCCAGCGTGCCATCCTCATTGATCTGGGCGTATTCGATGGTGGCGTCGGAGCCGAGGTTCCAGTCCTCACCGCCTGCGATGTAGATGTACCCGTTGTACGCTACCGCCCCCGCCATGTCGCGGGTGTGGTTGACGGTGGCCTCCAACTCCTGCCAGGGCCCCAGTGTGCCATCGGGGTAGATCTCGCAGTACTCGGTGCTGGTGTATGAGGTTGTCTGATGAGCCTCGTACCCGCTCAAGGCGTAGAGATAGCCGTTGCCCGGAGCCACGACGTTGTGCCAGGACCTGGGGTACACCAGCGTGGATTCCAGGACTTCCCATTCTCCCAGAGAACCGTCGGGGAGAATCTCGGCGCGTTCGGTGGTCGCGAGCGAGTCGGTACCATCAGGCCCGCCACCCACAGCATAGATGTAGCCGTTGCCGGGTGCAACCGCAGAAACGCCCATGCGGTCCGTGCTCATGTCGGTGGCGAACTGCCAATCTCCCAGGCTGCCATCCGGGTTGATGGGCGCGTATTCGGTATCGTACCACGGGCCGACCGCGTATACGAAGCCATTGCCCGGAGCCACCAGGTCGAAGTAGACCCGATTATACAGCGGGCCATAGTCCGACTCTGTCCACTCCCACACCTCACCTGGAGTGCCCACCACGCCAGAGGATGTCTGGGCAGAGCCATACACGTACTCGAGACCCGCTGGCAGTGCGTCTGCGACGGAAACCTCGGACCAACCGCCGTCGTTGGGCAAGGTGATGGTGAAGGCAAGCGTCTCCCCCACTTTCACCTTGTCAGGGTAGGCCACCTTCTCCGCCCGCGCCATGTCAACGTCCATGATCTCCACCGACTGGCTGACCGACGTGACTGTGGCCTCGCTGTCCTCGATTTCCGCGGTGTTGACGAAGATTGAGCCAGGAGGTAGTAGCGTTCCATTAACTTGCGGCATCACGGAGAGGGTAAGCGCCAACCCGTCTGCCTCCCCTAGCTCGCCGTCCCACCACACAGTGCCCGGCTCTACCGGCTCTGCGACCTCTACGCTATCAATCGCATAGCCACAGCCACTTCCCACGTCGTAGTAGCACACGCAGTAGAGCTCTGACACCCGACCGCCGATGGCATAGATCCGACCGTCGTGAGCCACCAACCCAAAGTCAGACCGTGGAGTGGTCATCATCCCTGGCGAAAGCTGCCAGCCAAACAGGGTGCCATCCGCGTCCACCTTGGTGCGCTCAACTTCGCCCAGAGGCCCACCGTGGTCTCGGCCGCCGACAGCGTAGAGATAGTCGTCAACAGCAACGACTTTCGGCCCGTAACGACCCCAGTGGAGCCGCTCGGATATAGACCAGGATCCCAGGGTGCCGTCTGGGTTGATCGCTGCGCGTTCGCCGTAGGCGCGGTCTACGTTGCCTCCCGTCCGGCCGCCGACCAGCTCGATGTACGAAATCGTGCCATCACTGACGATCACTGCGTCGGCGGTATTGCG
>CAYNWI010000298.1:0-3601 GCA_964400825.1 uncultured Anaerolineae bacterium
GGTCAGTTGGCCGGTGACGGTGGGGGTTGTCGAGCAGACCACGCTCCTCTTCGCGACGCAGGGCGGCGGCCTGTCCGACGCGGTGGAGATTACCCTGCCCGTCTATCACTACTCCACGCCTGAGGTGGTGGCCACGGCGGGCACGTTGGATGAGGCGGGGCAGCGCCTGGAGGTGGTCTACCTGCCCAGGCGCCACGACCCCACCCAGGGTGAGCTGACGGTGCAGTTGGATCCCTCGCTGGCGGCGGGGATGCGCGACGGCCTGGACTATCTGGAGCACTACCCCTACGAGTGCATCGAGCAAACAGTGAGCCGCTTCCTGCCCAACGTGATGACCTATCGCGCCCTGAGGCAGTTGGGCGTCGAGAATCAGGAGCTGGCGACGCGCTTGCCTCAGCAAGTGAGCATCGCTTTGCAGCGCATCTACACTGAGCAGCACTACGACGGCGGCTGGGGCTGGTGGCTGAACGACAAGAGCGATGCGTTCCTCACCGCCTACGTCCTCCTGGGCCTCAACGAGGCCAAACGGGCCGACTTCGTCGCAGATCAGGAAGTGATGGATCGCGCGGCCAAGTTCCTGGGCGGCAGCCTGAAGCGTCCTGCCGAGCTAAAACAACCTTATGAGGCCAACACCCAGGCCTTCGTCCTCTACGTCCTGGCCGAGTACGGAAAGGGCGATCTGGGCCGCAGCGTGGCCCTCTACGAGCGGCGCGAGATGCTGGCCAACTACGGCAAGGCTTATCTGGCCATGACCCTGGACCTGCTGGCCCCTGAGCAGCGGGAGAGGATAGACACCATTATCAGCGATCTGGTCAGCGCCGCCGTCCTCAGCGCCACCGGCGCCCACTGGGAGGAGGAGACAGCGGACTACTGGACGATGAACACCGACACCCGTTCCACGGCCATCGTGCTGGCAGCCCTGGCGCGCCTGGCCCCCGACAGCGGCATCGCGCCCAACGTGGTGCGTTGGCTGATGGTGGCTCGCCAGGAGGGCCACTGGCTCTCCACCCAGGAGACGGCCTGGTCCCTCATCGCCCTGACCGATTGGATGGTGGCCACCGGCGAGCTGGAGGCAGACTACGCCTATCGGGTCAGTCTCAACCAGGAGAAACTGAGCGAAGGCCGGGTGACCACAGCGGACGTTGGGGAAACGCGCAAGCTTCAGGTGGAGGTGGCCGACCTGTTGAAAGACGAAGCCAATCGGCTGCTCATCGAGCGCGCGGAGCCTACGGGCAAGGGTCGGCTCTACTATTCCCTCTACCTGCGTTACTTCCTGCCGGTGGAGGACGTCAAGGCTTTGAATCGGGGCATCATCGTGGCCCGCCAGTACTCGCTCGTTGACCAGCCGGAGCGCTTCGTGGACGGGGCGGAGGTGGGTGACGTGATCCAGGTTAAGCTGACCCTCATCGCCCCCAGCAGCCTGCACTACCTGGTGGTGGAGGACCCCTTGCCGGCTGGTTGCGAGGGCGTGGACGTCAGCCTCAAGACCACCAGCGTAGTGGGCCAGCCTCCTGAGCTGACGCGGGTTGACGAAGACTGGGGCTGGTGGTGGTTCAGCAACACCCAGATGAGGGACGAGAAAGTCGTCCTCTTCGCCACCTACCTGCCCCAGGGTACCTACGAGTACACCTACCTCATGCGGGCCAGCGTCCCGGGCGAGTTCCTGGTCATGCCGACCAACACCTACGAGATGTACTTCCCCGAAGTCTTCGGCCGCAGCGACGGAGGCAAGTTCACCGTGACCAGCGCTGAATAGACATAGGGACTTGCACTACCCAAGAAGCCACCTGCGTAGCCAGCACAGGCGGCTTCTTTGTTGCAATAATATGCCATCTGTGGCATGATATGTGAACGACTTACATCGAGCACGATTTCGTCATGGGGGGATGTACTTCCCCGAGGTCTTCGGCCGCAGCGACGGAGGGAAGTTCGCCGTGACCAGTGCCGAATAGTAAGGGTTCACACTACTCAAGAAGCCACCTGTGCAGCTAGCACAGGTGGCTTCTTTGCCAAGTGCGTTGAATTCTGGTATACTATGCCTAGCAGCCACATAAATGGTGTAGCAGTTATGCGCATGATATGAGATTAGGTTTAGCTTTGAAGTACTGAACTTAACACAAATCTGTTAGGAGACTAGATTATGGTGAGTAGAAGTGTTACATTCAGCGAACTGTGTGGTGAATTATTAGAGGTATACAGGCAGATACTTGGCGAGCGTTCTTTCGAGGACTTTAAAACAGCTACTGGTCCAACCAGCACGCGATTGCATTTCATACAGAGTGTACAAGAAAGAGGCTTGCTATCGCTGGAAACTTCAAGTATAGACGATGCGATAGCCTTTCTCGAAACACTGCTTGACTGTGTAGGACTAGCATCTGCAACACAAGACCCCACCAAGGAATCTGACGTACTGGCAATCGGAGATCCGGCCCAGCTTGGTGGGAGCAGTGATAGGCGGGGGGATTTAGGACGAAAAGAAGAACATGCATTATTGGAGTGGTACTTCGCTGTGCTGGTACAGGGATGGGCACATTCGAAAGGAATGGGACCATTGAAAGATTTACGGCACCAAAAACGATTTAAAGGAGCTAAAGGCCGTATTTGCGACTATATGTTGAATGTGAAGCATCGTGATGTTGAGCTGTTGGAATGCAAGCGCTTCCATCCGGGAATACCCAGTCACAATCCGATAGAGGATACCGTGGAAAAGATACTGGATAGAGTACCTGGCGTAGTAACTCAATTTGACGATACGGAAAAAGTCATCAATGGGAGAGTTGTCTGCAGACATCTTTTGGTGGATATCTCTGGCTATCACAATGAACCTTGTTTGAGACAATTGAAAACACGTACACTAAAAGTATTTGGTTATGAAGGGGATGTAGTGGAAGAGATTTCAGCACGACTTAAGAATGACCTCAGCGATGGGGTAGATAAAATTACTTTGTGCTGGAGAAACTTTGTCTTCATTGATGATGTCCCTCGTGCAATTGTCCAGCATACTTCAAGTACCGTGCTTCGTGGCGGAGTGACCGGCGTTTTTAACTACGCGGGTTGGACAGTTGCAGGCTATCCACGAAAAGAGACTGACTTTGGGGAGTTGAGAGTTTCTTCGACTGCGAGATCTTTGGCCTGGATTTCGACTACTTACAACAATTTGTTTGATCCTGAGACATTTTACAAAGTTGGCCCCGAGCAGAAAATCGGCCGGAGAACTCTTTGAAAAGAGGTGAAAGTCCTCTCTGGGTAAGGGCTACCCAAACATTCGTAGCGAAAACGCTGCGGAAGCGAATATTCCTGAAGAGCCCGGTGCGGGAAAACCACACCGGATCCTGTGTGGGCTATTGCGCAACTGGCGGTCCTACTGCGATACTCGCTGATCTTCACCAAAGGCAGTCTTCATGAAAATATTGTTCGTTACAGATTTACATGGAAGTCAATGGAAGTATGATCGTCTATTTCAAGCAGCGCAGGCGTTTCAAGCAGACGTAGTGATTAATGGCGGTGATCTGCTGCCGAAAAGCGGCAACCGTTTTACGCAAGCTAGGTTTATTACCGATAACCTCGACAGACACTTTGCACAGTTTGATGCTGCCGGCAT
>CAYNWI010000299.1:0-3591 GCA_964400825.1 uncultured Anaerolineae bacterium
ATGCAGAAGCTGTGGAGGCGCTTTAGTCAGACACAGACCCTTAGGGTTCCCAAAACCCTAAGGGTCTTTTCTCTTTTTCGTCGAACTTGACAGTTTTCCTTGGTTGCAGTATCCTCTAGGGGCGACTGAACCAAGGAGATAGACTTGCGAACTTCTGTCCCAGCAAAGTTGGGCGAATATCTGAAGATGATCATCTTGCCTCTGGTGGTGGTCACCGCTACTGTGCTCCAGTTGCGGTTTGCTTCCCCTGGGGTTGTAGGCCCAACAGCGACCCCAACGGCGACTGTAACCCCGGCCCCGACGGCGACCCCGACCTCGACGGCGACCCCGACCTCGACGAGCACCCCCACTCAGACCAGTCCCCAGCGCATATTGTTGCCCCAGATCGGGCACTCCTCGGCAGCTACGCCGACTTCTACTTCAAGCCCCACCCCAACCCACACCCCTACTCCCACACCAACCCACACTCCCACACTAACGCCTACCCCAACCCCCACCCCCATGCCTACGCCGGATGGAGCGGAACGGGAAGTGCGAGTGCCAATTCTCATGTACCATTACATCTCCGTCCCTCCGCCCGATGCCGACGATGTCCGCCGTGACCTCTCTGTCACCCCCCAGGATTTCGACGAGCAGTTGCGCTATCTGAAGAAAGCTGGCTATCACTCCATCACCTTGAGTGACCTCATCTACTATCTGACCATAGGTAAACGCCTGCCTCGCCAGCCGATCATCCTGACCTTCGACGACGGCTATCGGGATAACTACAACCATGCCTATCGCCTGCTCAAGAAGCATGGCTTGGTGGGGACTTTTTTCCTGATCACCGCCCCCATTGATCAGGAAAACGAGGAATACGTCTCTTGGGATCAGGTCAGGGAGATGAGCGCCGGCGGCATGGAGTTCGAGCCTCACACCTACACCCACCCCGACCTGAGGGGGCAGCCTGTTGATTACGTGGTCTGGCAGATCATGGCCTCCAAGGAGGCCATTGAAGAGCGCACGGGGAAGACGTCGCGTTTCTTCTCCTATCCGTCGGGCGAGTATGACCAGCAGGTGGTGGATGTCCTGCGCTCGGCCTACTTCTGGGGAGCTGTCACCATCAATCAGGGCGATCGGCAATCCTCCCAGCAGCCCTTCGAGTTGAAGAGGATCAGAGTCAGGGGGGGCGATACCTTGGATGATTTCGTTATGAAGCTGCACCTGGACTGGCAAGCAGGAATTCCAGGGGAAGAGCCCCCCTTCCTTCCCTTGATGCTAAAGGCTCCTGAAGATGCACTTTGATGCCTTGATCATGGCTGCTGTGGCCGACGAGCTGCGGGTCCCCCCTAGCCCCCCAAAGCCTGCTCTGAGCAAGGCCGAAGGGTTGGGGGGAATGGGGGGGCGGGCGGGTGCAGAAGGTGCTTTTGCTTGATGATCTTTCCGGTTTCTCTATTCCAACTTGATCTTCGTCGTCTTCTTCTTGGGTTCAGGTTTTTCTTCGGCGCGTTCGATGGCTGCATCGAGCAGGCTGCGCATGGCCAATAGCATCTCCCGACGCGCAGTTTGAGTGTGTTGGCGGAACTCCTCGGTCAAGTGTGGCGAAAGCTTCTTGCGGCACGCCCTAAAGCCTTTGATGCCCTCGGCTAGCCAGTCCTCGAAGACGAATTCCCTCTCTTCTGCCATGCTTCTCACCTCCCAGTTATTGGGTAAAGAGTCAACGAGTAAAGAGTAACGAGTCGCTGTTTGTTGGTAAGGTAATTATACTACGCTCTATTTCAGCAGTCAAAAACTCCTCCGGTGATCAACTTGTCCACCGCTTCCAACACCTGCTCTACGGTGATGTTTCGCACGCAGGGGTGCTGGCGCAACTCGGTGGGGGAGTAGTCGAGGCGGTTGCAGGGGATGCAATCCATCTTGGAGGTGACGACGATGTGGTAAGCCGGATCGCCCCAGGGGCCAAAGGCGCGGCTGTCCACCGGGCCGAAAAGGTGCACCGTGGGGATGCCCACGGCCACGGCCAGATGCAGAGGCCCGCTGTCCACTCCCAGCACCAGTTGGCAGCGAGCCATGACGGCGGCCAGTCCTCCTAAACTCGTCTCCCCAGCGGCCACGATGGGCTGCGTGGTCATCTCTTCAGCGATGGCTCTGCACAAGGGCGATTCCCCCGGCGAGCCGGTCAGAATGACCTTAGCTCCGTACTGTTGAGCCAGGCTATCAGCTACCTGAGCCCAGGCTTCGTTTCTCCACAACTTGACCGGCGCCCCGGCCCCAGGGTGAATACCGACCAGCAAATCGGTGTCCCCAACACCACGCTCCACCAAATAACATTCAGCGAACCCCTCGTCTTCGGCGGTCAGGTTGAGCTCTAGCGGCCAACCCGAAACCCGAAACCCGAAACCCGAAACTCTCTCCACCAAGGCCAGATTCTGCTCCACCTCATGGCGATGGGGTGAATAGGGCACGATGTCGGTCAGAAAAGGCCGCACCTCGGCGACGTCGTAGCCCACTCGGTGGGGGATGCCAGCCAGATAGGCCAGCAAGGCTCCCCACCAGTGGTCGAAGCGCAGGATAATGGCCAGGTCGAAGTTTTTTTCCCTCAAACGTTTGGCGTATCGGAGAAGGATGACATAAGGTTTGAGAAAGGATCGCTTTGTCTGCCGGGTGAAGCCGGGGAAGGGGCAGAGGGCGATTTCGTCAATGTTAGGGTTGTTCTCGATGACGGCTTTTGACCAGGGGCCGACCAGGTAGGTGATGCGAGCCTGGGGGAAGGCTTCTCGCAGCAGCCTGAGGGCGGGGGTGGTGAAGAGGAGGTCGCCCAGGTGGTCGGGGCGGATGAGGAGGATGGATCGGGGAGACGGATGGCTCTGGCGGCTTGGAGACCTGGCTAAACTCGGTATTAGACGCAAGAGGAACAATCGGGCTTGCTGGCGTGGTGTTCTCGAATGGAAGTTAGATGTTGGAGGTTGGAGGTTGGATTTCTTGTCTCGTAGTCTAACTTCCAATTTCTAACCTCCAACATCCAGTTTCTCATAGATCTGCTCTAGTTTGGGAACGATGAGCCGCCAGTCGTACTGCTCTTCGACGAAGCGCTGAGCGGCCCGACCCAGGCGTTCCCGCCAGGAGGCATCGTCCAAAAGCTCAATCACCCGCTGGGCGAACTCTTGCGGGCTGTCGGCTATGGACAACTCCCGACTAGGCGCGAGGCCCTCGAAGCCCTCGCAGCCCAGCGAGGTGGAGACGATAGGCTTGCCCATGGCCATGGCCTCCAGCACCTTGAGGCGCGTGCCGCCTCCCATGCGCAGAGGCACCACGTAGACACAGGCGCCGGCGATGTAGGGACGCACGTCGTCCACGTAGCCGGTGACGGTCACTGCTGGATCGTCGGCCAGGCGCAGGACGCGGCGGTGGGGGTTCTGGCCAACGATGTAAAAACGCACATCAGGAGTCTTCTGCTGTATCAGTGGCAAGACTTCCTGGCAGAACCAGAGGACGGCATCCACGTTGGGGCGGAAATCCATCTTGCCCGTGAAAACCAGGGAGTGCGTGGGGAGTGGCGAGGGCTGAATGTCAGTTGCAGTGTAGTATTCTACGTCAACAGCGTTGGGGACG
>CAYNWI010000300.1:0-3574 GCA_964400825.1 uncultured Anaerolineae bacterium
CCGGCGTCGGCCAGGCCGTGGATGTTGAGGTCGTAGAGATGGACGTTGGCCGAGTCTTCGGCGTAGAGGCCGCTGGCGGCCCAAGGGCCGAAGGAGTAGCTGTCGCGCTTGCAGGCCAGGCCCCCTGAGTGGAACTCCACGCAGCCAGAGTGGTCGGTGATCTCCAGGCAGGCGACCTCGACGTTGCTGGCGTCGGTCAGGTTGAGGATCATGTAGGCTCGCTCAGTACCCCACAGCTCAGGTGGATCGGAGCAGCCGCTGTCCCAGCCAGTTCCCAGGATGCGGGTGGGGTGGGCCTGGTCGGGGCCGCTGGGAACGGGGGGCATGTAGCAGTCCCACGGATAGTCCGACTCGCAGTTGTCGGCGCCGGGCGCGCCGTAGCCCATCATGTAGCTGCCGGCTCCGATGACCAGGGTGTCGCCGCCGGCGATGCGCGGCGTGCCGTCGGGCGGGAGGGCGCGGAAGGGGTGATCCCAGGCGCAGGGCTGGCCCGTTCCGCCGCCGGGGTAGGCCGCGTCCGCCAGGCCGGTGCATTGGTCGGGTGATCCGCCGTCGGGGCGCACGTAGTAGGTGGTCGAGCTCTGGCTGGACTCCCAGCGGTGGTAGAAGATGTTCAGCAGGGGGATGAACTCGCCAGTGGCCTTCTGGTTGCCGGCCGCCGACGGGTGATTGTCACCGCCGCCGTTCGGATAGGCCGCCACGTTGCCTCCCTGGTCGGTGATGTACTCGATGGCGCTATTGCGGTAGCGGTGGTGGTTGCCGGTCTCCCAGTCGAAGTCGTTGGTGTACCAGTTCCCTCCGTTGGAGGTGAGGACGTTGTAGAAGTCGAAGACGGCCACGTTGTCGTAGGGGTAGCCGTCCAGCCAGTCCTCAACCAGCCAGGTGTTGAAGGCGCGGGCGTTGTCGGCCCAGGTACCACTTTGGACAGGTGGGGCGGTGATGACCACGAAGAGCTTGTCCTGCCGGGTGGCGAAGTACTCCAGGATGTCGTTGTAGATGCCCTTGGCGTTGGCCACGGTGTGGTACTCTGATCCGCAGCTCTGGCCGCGCAGGGGATTAGGATCGGTTGTCGGCGGATCGGTCGGGTTGCCCAGGTTCGAGTTGGGGTAGCAGGACTTGAACATGATGATCTCGTTCTCGCCGCCGGGGTCGGCCATAGGGCGCGTGTAGCTGGCGTGTTGGTTGGTGGTGTCGTAGACAGCCTGGGTGTAGGTAGAGCTGCTGGGACCCCGGAACCAGGTCCACCAGTGGCCGATGTCGGTGTTATCGCCGATGCCGTCTGGTCCCCAGCCGTAATAGGTGTCGCTGACGAAGTAGTTGTTGTCGCGCAGGGCGATGCCCAGGCCACCGTTGCCGTCAGCCAGCCAGTTCTCGCCGCACGAGTGGTGGATGAAGACCAGCTTCACCACCTCGCTCGGTGGACTGGGATCCACGGCCTGAGCGTGCACCTGCGAGAGGCCGCCGTGGCTGCCCATCAGCAGAAGGCTGAGACAGGCTAACACCATGCAGCCAGCAGCGACAAATTCCCGTAGTCTTGGCTTTGACGAAGATGTTTTTTCCATGCTAACCCTCCTCAGGCATTTGATGTTTCACGTGTTCACGTTTCACGGCGTTAGCACGTTTCCCCCCAGTGCACCGCCACCAGCATGATGTCCACGATGTCAATGACGCCGTCGTCGTTCAGGTCGCAAGCCGGGTCGTAGTCATCGTCACCTGCCGAGCTGTGCCAGCGGCTGGCCACCAGCATGATGTCGGCGACGTCCACGACGCAGTCGCAGTTGAGGTCGCCGGGGAGGTCACAGGCAGGGGGTGGGGTTGGCGTGCTGGTGGGGGTGGCTGTAGGTGTCGGTGTGCTCGTCGGCGTGTCGGTGGGTGTTGGCGTGCTGGTCGGCGTCGGAAGAAGAGGGTCGAGCACCTCGAACCAGTTTTCGGCCATCACCACGTATCCTTCGACGTTGGGATGCACGGCGTCAGCCATCAATGAGGCATCCGCCTGGCCTGTGTCCGGATCGTAGAAATCATCCCAGTTGCTGGTAAACCACAGGTCCACCCCGGTTAGATCGCTCTCCAGGCTGTCGTTGTAGACCGACACCCACCACGTTGCCAGTTCAGAGATGAGGTTCGGCGGAATGGCCGAGACGATGATCTGGGGGTGGGAGTCGTCCGGGTTGGTGTGGGCAGTGACCAGGTCCACGATGGCTTGCACTTCGGCGACGGTGCTCTCGATGGACTGCAACTGAGCCAGATCGTTGCCCCCGACCAGCAACAGCACATAATCGGGATTGTCCTGCTCCATCCAGCCCTGAGTGTGGTCGCGCACCTGGTCGGCTCGCCAGCCACCCACCCCGTGATTGATCACCTCGAAACTGCCGGAGCCGTAGGCCGCATCGAGCATCACCTGCAGCCGGGCCGGATAGGTGTTCTCCGTCCCCGAGTAGGGAATGCCTTCGGTGATGCTGTCCCCCAGGCAGGACACCGCCCGGGTCGGGCTATCCCCTGAGACGGCCATCCCGGCCACGAGATAGAGAGCGAGGCACACAGATATACCGAACAGGATGATGAGTGTCCTCTTCATGAAACGCCTCCGTGTTTCACGTCCTCACGTTTCACGGCGTCAGCAGCTTTCCCCCCAGTGCACCGCCACCAGCATGATGTCTACGATGTCTATGTCGCCGTCGCCGTTCAGGTCGCAGGTCGGATCGTAGTCGTCATCACCCACCGAGTTGTGCCAGCGGCTGGCCACCAGCATGATGTCAGCAATGTCCACGTCGCAGTCGCAGTCCAGATCATAGCCCGCCACACATTCCCTGAGGGTCCCAGTGTGGGCCAGGGTATAGGGACCACCGTCGGCATCGTCACGATAGGTCTTGAAGGTGACACCGCTGGCGTCCACGTTGATCACGATGAAAGTGCTACGCGCGCCGGTGTCTCCTTTGCCGCGAGCGTGGCCAGCGTCCAACTGCCAGACGCCGTCCATTTCCACCGCGCTGTAGCCGTGCGTGTGACCGCAGAAGTAGGCCACAACCCTCTCGTCCCTCAACAGATTCCAGAAGCGATCGCGATTGGCCGGGTATTGGTCCAGGCTGTCTCCCAGGTGACGGATCCGCCCGTTATCGGCATCGGGCTGGGGATAGGCGGGCTCGTGGCCGAAGACGAAGACGTGGGTCTTGTCGGTGGCGCTCAGGTCGTCCAGCAACCAGTCGTACAGGTGATCGGGCACGTCGCCGTCCCCGACCGTGTCGCCGCCGGTGTCGCAATACTCGTTCAGCACCACAAAGTGGGCGTTCGCGTAGTCAAAGGAGTAGGTGGTCTCCGGGCAGCCCGACGGGCCGGGGTTCACCGCGCCGTAGTCGTAGCTGCGCAGCCAGTCCATGTTAGAGCCGGAGTAGGATTCGTTGCCCGCGCCGGGGAGTTCGTGGTTGCCGACCACGGGATACCAGGTGTAGGTCGCGCCCAGGGTGGAGGTGATGGTCCAGTGCACGTCGCTGGTGGGATCAATGTCGCCAGGGCTGACCATGAAAGCACCCCTGCCTCGGGTGGCGATGGCCTCACAGGCTCCCCTGAAATACTGGGA
>CAYNWI010000301.1:0-3551 GCA_964400825.1 uncultured Anaerolineae bacterium
TCCTAACCAGCAACTCTGTAGAGAGTTAGTATAGGCAGTAGTTCACCGTTACCTTACCACTCCCACCCTGAGACACGTTCTCCTTATTGTCCCAGGCTCCGATGTAATACTCCAATGTGGCGACGTTTTGAACCGGGGGATTCAGGCTGTACTCCAAGTCCCCCGAAGCAACAGTCACCGCGTATATGTCCCCTCCTACTGGGGTCATGGGCAGGGCGCGCGGGTAGCCTTGGCGGGATCCTTCGATCACTCGGTAGGTCAATTTGGCTCTGGACACGCCAGAGAGGTCAGTGATCTTGGCGCTGATGGTCACGTCTTTCGGTAGGCAGTAGGGAGGGGGCCACCATATGGGACTCTCTGATTGTTTCACCCACTCGATATTGGGACCCGTAGTGTCCAGCGGTTGGACGGTGATGTACACATAGTTGGTTCGGCCATCGGGCCAGGTTATATCAATCCACTGGGTGCCATCCGGGCTGTAGTGCGGTGTGAACCAGTAAGCGCCGGGTGTAGAGAAGCTCTTGTTCCTTGAATAGGTGTACTCAGTTTCAGGGGCTATTGAGACGTTCTCTATCCATAGGAAGTCTTGCATGGAATCATTAGGCCCTCGGCCTTTGATGCCGAAGTACCTGGCGGTGAAGGTTTGCCCCCCGTAGTTGCGCACCTTAAAAGTCGCATTTACACTCTCACCAACACTTGGATTGATGTTGGAGAGCTGCAGCTCGGAGATCAGACGCACATCCGCTGGCGGTGAAGTGGGTGTGTTGGTCGGGGTGACTGTGGGAGTGTGGGTTGGCATCTTTGTCGGAGTGGATGTCGGAGTGCGGGTCGGCGTATTTGTCGGGGTGGGTGTCGGAGTGCTGGTTGATGTCTTTGTCGGGGTGGATGTCGGGGTGCTGGTTGGGGTGACTGTGGATGTATGCGTTGGCGTCCTTGTCGGGATGGACGTGGGAGTACGGGTTGGCATCGTTGTCGGAGTGGATGTCGGAGCGCGGGTCGGCGTATTTGTCGGGGTGGGTGTCGGAGTGCTGGTTGATGTCTTTGTCGGGGTGGATGTCGGGGTGCTGGTTGGGGTGACTGTGGATGTATGCGTTGGCGTCCTTGTCGGGATGGACGTGGGAGTACGGGTTGGCATCGTTGTCGGAGTGGATGTCGGAGCGCGGGTCGGCGTTCGAGTCGCTGTAGGCATGCTTGTCGAGGTCGGTGTGGCCGTAGGCGGGAAGATAATTATCTTGATAGGCTCTACTTCCTCAGCCCGGCGTAACCCACTTACCCAATCTTCCACTGCTCCCATGTTAACATCCACGGGAGGCCGCCAGGGCGCCTTGTGAGGTTCCACAAAGGTTGCCTGACCAGGCCCGACAGTTACCGTCTGCTGCTGAGCCTCTACCTCCACCTCCCCTTCGTACACAATCACCCAGGTGACCCCGTCTTCGTCCACGGAGATCAGATATTTCGTAGACACGGCCCGGATCGTCGCCCAGTCGGTCTCGGTGGTGACAACCACCTGCTCCTCTGCTCGCTTTTGCAACTCCTGGATCGTCGTCCCCAAGACGAGAGAGAGCTTCACCATTAGAGGAGCGTCAGGGTCAGGTGCAGCCTTCACTTGCAGCCCTGTACGGCGAAAGATCTCCACCCTCAAGAAGTCAGCGAAGGTCAGGATGCCCCGGCCGGTTCTATCGGTGTTGATCTCATCGCCAGTACCCACCGGCTCATGCTGGTCGGCAGGCACCTCTTTTTCCACCTCGCCCGGATGGCGACACTGTACCAGGTAGCGCTTGGCCAGAAGATCGGCGGTAGGCCCAGGTGTCAGAGTCGGCGTATCCACCACCGGTGTTGGAGTCTCCGCTGCTGGAGTCGGTGTGTACACCACCGATGTGGGAGTATTCATCACTGGTGTCAGTGTGTCGGGCAGGATCGGGGTCGGCGTGCCGTCACAGCCCCCCGCAGCCAAAACCAACAGCATCAGACAAACAGCTTGCACTATGCGTTTGACACTCATGACCCACCTCCTGCCGCTTTCAATCGACAACCCTATGAGGTTGATATCACATCGCTGTGGACCGCACTGGCCCTCTGTCACCACCGTCGCTCGATTAGAAAACCGCTCTCATCAGCAGCAAGCATAGCAGTAAAGTGAGTACGTGCATTGGCTGAGGCGACTCCGCGGCGCTCAACGCTAATGCCCACTCCATTCAGATATCCGGCCACCGCTTCGGCCAGTTCGGTGGCTGGTACATCGCCCGAGTCATACAGTAGCACTGCGTCAAAGCGACCGTTGTCAGTTTCAGCCAGCAGTCTTCTCGCCAAGTCCGGATTGTGTTCTGGTTCCTTAGGGCCAGCCAGGGTCTCCCCCGAGTCGAAGTCCACCAACACCACTTCCCCGACTTTTTCTCGGAGTGCGGCCCAGTTGATAGCCCGGCCCATGGCCACTTGCACCGATGCATCAGCAAAAGGCTCACCACCACTCAAAAGGGTAAATTTCTCTGTGGGCAGGACGGTTATCATCGTGCTTGCCCTGCTGGATTGCTGATTGGCCGTATCGCGGGCTTCAGCGTAGATAGTGAACTTGCCCTTGTTACCCGTCCATGTTCGAGACCAACTTTTGTCAACCGGACCTGTTCCTCCACCACAGGCAAACTCCTCTCCCTGATCCAAGGCCCCATCCCCTGTGCCCTCACTCCACCACCGAACTGACTGCAAACCGACATCGTCGCTGGCCGTCACTTTTATTACCAACGCGGCCTTCTTATAGAGCGTTGACGGCTCTACGGATAGCGTCACCTGTGGCGGGTAATCCGGGACGACGCTGATGTATACATAGCTCGTTCGGCCATCGGGCCAAGTTATGTCATGCCATTCGTTGACGCCATCCGGGCTGTAGTGCGGCGTGAACCAGTACTGGCCGGGGGCGTCGAAACTCCTATACTCCGAATAGGTATCTTCGGCCCCAGGATCTAGTGAGAAGTCATCTCTCGGGCGGAAGTCCTGTATGGAACCGTCAGGACCTCGCCCCTTGACTAAGAGTTTCGCGGCCCTAAGGGTTTGTTGCCCGGCGTTGCGCACCGAAAAAGTCGCCTTTACATGCTCCCCAACAAGCGGACTGAGGTTGGAGATCCACAGGTCAGAGGTCAGTTGAGGCATTGCTGGTATGAGAGTTGGCGTCGCAGTCGGAGTGGGCGTCGGAGTGGATGTCGGAGTGTGGGTCGGTGTTTGAGTCGGCGTGGGCGTGCTTGTCGAGGTCGGTGTGGGTGTCAAGGTCGCGATAACTGGTTGGATAGACGCTACCTCCGCGGTCCCTCGTAGCCCATCCAACCATTCCTCTATAGCACATAGGTCAACAGCAACCGGGGGGCGGGGCGGCTGGTGAGGCTCCACCCACGTCGCCTGGCCAGATTGGACGACTACCGTCTCTTCTTGGCCCTCCACTTCTGCCTCACCGCAAAACACTACTACCCAAGTAACCTCATCGTCGTCCACGGAGACCAGACATGTTTTGGACACAGCCCGGATCGTCGCCCAGTCTGTCTCCATAGTCACATTTGCCGGCT
>CAYNWI010000302.1:0-3548 GCA_964400825.1 uncultured Anaerolineae bacterium
TCAGTAAGGCCATACGCCACGCCTCCGCTGACGATAATCGCGGATGTCGAGGTAGTTCACCCACAGACGAAAGCGGCGGCGGGATAACCGTCCCGTGCCAGTTTGACGCACCCATTGACGCACCCGTTCCCGTCCGTAGCGGGCAAACAGCCACTGTACCTCAGGCTGGCATCCGAGAGCCAGCGTGCGCTCGATGACGGTGAAGGCGTCGCGCTCCGGGTCCAGCTTCTCCAGGGTGTACTCCTGGAAGCAAGGTCGCAGGCTAATGGGGATGCCGTTTGGTGCTAGAATCAACTCCCCTTTCTCCATCACACCCCCTTAAACCCACCCACCAGCTTCTCCGGCGCTACCTCACGCTGGATCAGGAACAGCACGACCAGGGACGGGATGATCAGAAGAACAGACATGGCGCTGGTCACCTCCCAGTAGCCCTCGCCCACCGCCAGGTAGGTGCGCACGGGGAGCGTCTGAGTGTGCACGCCGTAGGTCATCAGAGTCAGGGTCAACTCATTGTAAGAGGTGACAAAGGTGAAGATCATAGCCGACAAAATGCCCGGCAGAACCATGGGCAGAATGACGTGGAAGAAGGTCCGCACCGGATTGGCGCCACACACGCTGGATGCCTCCAGCACCCGCTCGTCCAGGCCCTCAAAAGTGGAGGATAGTACCAGGATGGCATAAGGGGCACAGATGGCCAGGTGGGCCAGGGCCACTCCATAGTGTTTGTCTATCAGATCAAGGCGGTAGAAGATGCGAGCCACCCCCAAAGCGTAGGCAATGGGAGGAATCATGCGCGGCAGCAGGATGATGGACATCAACACCTCTTTGCCGGGGACTCTCCGCCTCCCCAGCGCCCAGCCGGTGGGGATACCGATCAACGTGCTCATGACCACCGCCATGGCGGCGATGATCATGGTGTTCTTGGTGATCTCCGGCACCTGGCCCACCGTCCAGGCCCAGTCATACCAGTCCAGAGTGAGCGTTGGCGGTACCCAGAGTTTGCCGAACCAGCCCTTGCCCACCGACTTGAGAAGGACCATCATGAAAGGCGAATAGATGTAGAGGGCGAAACTGGCCAGGAAAGTGAAGATCAACAGCTTCTTAGCGTTCAACAGCGACTGAAGATACTGACGTATCAGCTTCATGCCACGGGCCTCCGTAGGACTCGCATGTAGACGGACAGAAAGATCACCTGGAGAATCGCCATGACCACCGACATGGCCGATCCCATGGACCAGCGAGCTGGGGTGAAGGACTGGATCTGGGTATAGATGGCCACTGAGAGAGGACGGTAGTTTCCGCCAGCCACCAGGGGAATACTGAAGGACCCGAAGGCGGCCATGAAAGTGAGCACCGAGCCAGCCAACACGCCGGGCATGATCAGCGGCAGCACCACGTGGCGCAATACCTGCCAGGGGGTCGCCCCAGACACCGCGGCCGCCTCCTCAACGCTGCGGTCTAAGCCTTCCAGCGTAGACAGAGTGGTCAGAGCCGTATAGGGAAAATAATGCCAGAGGTAAAAGATGATGAGACCGGGAATGGTGTAGTTGATATTGAGCTTTTCCAGGTGCAGGATTTGGGTAACAAACAGATTGATCCAGCCCCGGCTGCCGTAGAAGACCAGCAACCCCAAAGCGCCGACCAGGCCGGGGAGGGTGATGGGAATGAGGATGGTGAACCGAAAGAAGCGGTGGCCCCGCAGCTTCTCCCGCAGGATCAGGGCCAGGGGGACGCTGAGCAGCACCGACAGGAACGTAGATGCAATGGCCAGCGCAAAGGTCAGGACGATGACCCCTCTGGAGCCAGGTTTGCTCAGGAACTCGATGTAGCTGGCTACTGTCCAGCCCACGTCCTGGCCTTCGGGGCGCAGGCTGCGCACGATTGTGACCAGCATCGGATAAAAAAACAAGCCCAGGAAGCCCGCCAACCCTGGGCTCAGCATGAGCAAGGTCAATACGCCCTGTCGTTGCCGCCGGAGAAAATCACCCATTCCACTCCCCCGTTTTTCAAAACTCTAAAACGCGGGAAGGCGGGCGAGCTATGGCTATCCCGCCCGCCTTCCCACCGAAACTCTTGTTCGGCTGACCTCCTACGGTACCAGCAGATCCGCGCCCTGCTCCTTGATCAGGTTCTTCACGTCGCTGTTGAGGATGCGGAGGCGGGCCGGCTCCATATCCTCCCAGGCCGGGATGGTGTCCCACACCTCGTCCGGGATCTTGTCCCAGATGTCGGTGCCGGTGTACTGCCACATGGTGGTGATGAGCTGCACCTGCTGTTGATCACTCAGCAGATAGTTGATCAGCCGATAGACCACCGGCTTGTACTCCTCAGGGATATCCACCGGAACGATGAGATAGCCATCGGAGCCGGCGGCCATGCCCTCGGCCAGGAAGCTGGACTTGAGCGTGGGCGGCATGGTGCCCTGGCTGCGCGACCACAACGAGTAGTCCATGGCGTAGAAGCTGATCCAGGTGTCGCCAGCGTTGAAGTCCTCAAACATGTTGGGCGGCTCGGCCGGCAAAGGCAGCTTGGCGTAGGTGTAGAAGTCCACCAGCTTGGCCCAGGCGTCCTGCCACTCCTGAGTCTGCTCCAGCTCCGCCAGCGGGATGGCCTGGTCGTTCTCATCGGCCATGGCCACGAAAGCGTTGAGGAAGCTGTAGGGGATGCGATAGGACGAGCCGGACTTGGCGTCGGGGCGGACGATGCCGATGTGCCCCTTCCACTCCGCGCGCCGGTCGTAGAACTCCTTCCACGAAGTGGGCGGGTCGGTGATGTACTCGGAGTTGTAGATCAGAGAGTACTGGCTTCTCCAGTACAGGGCACCCTTGCCATCAATGTTTTCGCCCAGCACTTCCATAAGATAGCTGCGGGGACACTTGCCCAGGTTGGGGATGATGTCCAGCCGATCAGGGTACAGGGTCTCCAGGCCGATGCCCTGCTCCAGCGCGTTGGGGACGGTCTCAGGCTTCACGAAGAGCAAATGCATGTCACCCTTGCCCGCCTCCCAGGCCTTCATGCGCTCAAGCTGCTCCGATTCGCTGCTGACCAGATAGTTGACCTTGATGCCCAGGTCCGCCTGGATTTGCGGGATGACCGTCTCCTGCCAATACTTCTGGAAGTTGGCTCCCGAGTTGAGGTCCACCAGGGTGATCTCGGTAGGAGCGCCTGCCACCGGCTTCGGGGCGTAGGTGGCCAGGTACTCCGCAGCCGCCTCGGCGCTGGGGATCAGCAGCTTCCAACCAGGATGGATCAGGTCGGGGTTCGAGATGTAGGCGAAGGTCTCGTCTTCAGTGGCCTTCTTGTTGGTGTTCCCCGCGATGGCTGGATAGGCCGCGCCGCTGCCCAGGTACTTCTCCGCCAGGGTCCAGAGGTTGTCCCCCAGCTTCACGGTGTAGGTCACCTCTTCCTGAGCTGGCGGGGCGGCGTTGGCTACACCCACCAACAACACGAACACCAGAATAAGACTTACGAACCACGTTCTTTTGCTTGACATTTTTCCTCCTTCTGTCATTGAAGTTGTTGAGAGTTTAACCATAACCCTCAAAAGG
>CAYNWI010000303.1:0-1673 GCA_964400825.1 uncultured Anaerolineae bacterium
GGCGTGCTCGTCGGCGTGAGCGTGGGGGTGGGCGTCATGGTGGGCGTGGGCGTCGGAGTAGCGGTGGGCATCGGCGTGGGTGTGGGCGTGGGCGTCTGCGTGGGCGTTGGGGTGGCGGTAGGAGATGGTGTTGCTGTGCTGGTTGGCGAGGCCGTCGGCGTTGAAGTGGGCTGGAGGAGACCGCGAGCCGAAGGCGGGCCCTCCTCGATCAGCAGGAGGGGGCTGCCACCGATGAAACAGCCGGTGGGATCGCTACAGAGCGCACCATCCAGAGTCAGAACATACTGACCATCGTCCGGGGTCAGCGCCCGGCTCTGCCCCTCTTTGTTCACCAGTATAGCCTGCGGTGCTATGGCCTGCACAGCTATCGTTTGGGTCACAGACGAGCGATTCCAGAGCACAGTGGTCGTCCTCTCTCCCCGATCAATGGTGACTTGATCAATGTCCCCCCGGCGGACCAGGCTGGCCTGGCGGAAGCCCGCGAAATAGGTGGTCACTACCTGGTAGGCAGCAAAGGCCGGACGGAGGCTGCCATCGGCTCGGACGAGGCCGTAGGGCTCAGGGTTGGCGTTGACGTCGCCAGGTTTGTCAATCATCTTGTAGATGGCGATGCGCTCGACTCCGGCCGCCAGACCCAAAGCGCAGGCCTGAATGATGTACGATGCCTGCTCGTCCAGACTGATCACAAAGCGGGGATTGTGCACCGGACGGGCTGGGTCGTGCGAAGGGGCGGCGTTGGTCTCGTTGATCCAGATGGGCTTATCCAGGCCGTGCTCCAGCATCGCCTGGCGGAAGAAGCTGGTGATCTCGTAGACCGTCTGGGGCTTGAAGTAGACGTGCAGGGTGACGACGTCGAAATAGTGGTTGTGCTCAGGAGCGGTGGGATCCTGAGCGACGACGTCCAGAAACCGCTCGAAGTACTGCCTGCGGCCATACACCCAATCCCACCAGTAGGTCAGCCCCGTCAGGTGGATGACGCAGTTGGGGTTAGCCTCCTTGGCGGCCAGATATGCCACCTTCAGCAATTGATAGTAGTCCTCTACCGAACCAGCCCAGGTATGGCCGACGTGCTCTTCGTCCCAGACATCGGGCTCGTTCCAGATGATCCAGTGATCAATGCGGCCCGCGTAGTGGCTCACCACGCGCCGGACGAAGGCTGCCCACAGGTTATTTGGATCGTCGTGGGGCAGATAGAGCCCTCGGGGCACGCCGCGGAGAGGCTCGCCATCGGTAGCCCAGGGGGGAGTGTTGTTGAGCAGGCCCACCACTTCTCGGCCCTGGGCTCGCTCCCTGTCCAGGATTTCGTCGGGGAAATATTGGCCATTCCAGTCCTCTGGCCCATCGGGTTGCAGTTGATGCCACCAGAAGATCACCCGTTCCCAGCCCACGCCGGCCAAAGCGGCTTGATCGGGGGCTTCGTAGGCCTCCACCGCCCCGAAGCGAGGGTCAGGTGGCGCTGAGGCGGAGACTGGCACGCCAATCCAGATATACGGAATCAATAACCCAAGACAGACTAAAGCTGGGAGCGCTTTCCTCAAAGCCTGTTCTCCTTCTGAGGAATTATATCCCACCTGGCAGTTTTTGTCCAGCCCAGCGCGCTGGCACTCAAAAACAGAGGGTTCTGGCGAACCGTCAACCAGAACCTTTTGCCGTGCGATCTATTGGGGGCGCGG
>CAYNWI010000303.1:1773-3500 GCA_964400825.1 uncultured Anaerolineae bacterium
CATCAGCTTCAAGCCGAAGGCCGCAGGTCTTTCACGTTGAGCTGCAATCGCTTCTCGCCCCGCCACTCGTTGACTTCCAGGGAGTAGACGATGTCAACCTGACGGGGAAGCTGACCCGCCCATCGGCCCTGATGGAAAGCGATAGCATCCTTGACGTTCCGGCCATCACTCAAGGCGAGCTTGAGGTGGTGCCCCTCCGTGCCCACGGCGCGGGCGTCCCGCACGACGGCCCGGCGGCTCAACAGGAGGGGAGCAGGATTAGCGTAGCCGAAGGGCTCCAACTGGGTCAACAGGGCCTGGGTAGCCCAATCCACTTCGGATAATTCGACCTCGGCGTCAATGAGGAGCGTCGGGGTTAGCTCCACCCCCTCGAGTTGCCTGGCAGCTATCTCCTTCAAACGTTCCTGCATGGTCTCCAGGTTGTTATTAGCTACGGTGAAGCCAGCGGCGGCAGCGTGACCACCGTACTTGATGAAGAGATCGCTGCATTGATCCAGGGCAGCGGTGATGTTGAATTCGGGGATGCTACGAGCCGAGCCTCGGCTTTTCTCTGCCCCTAGCTCGACGACCAGGGCAGGGCGGTAGAACTCCTCGGTCAGGCGGCCGGCCACCAGACCCACGATGCCGGCCAGGAAATCCTCGCCGGCCGCGAAGAGGAGTTTCTCGCCCTCGCCAGCCATCAGCACCTGCTCCTTCGCTCGCTCAAGCGCCTCGGCAGTCAGGCGTTGACGATGCTGGTTTAGCTCCTCCAGCTCCTGGGCCAGATTCGCCGCCTGATCTGGGGAGCGGCAAGTGAGGAGATCGTAACTCGTGATGGCATCATCCATGCGCCCGGCGGCGTTGAGGCGCGGCCCCAGGATGAAAGCGATGGTAGTCGCATCAATCTGGCCCGGCTTCAGCCCGGCCTGGGCGATCATGGCCCGCACCCCCAGACGTTGGGGATCGTTCAGTTTCTCCAGCCCCCGCTTGACCAGGCTCCTGTTCTCTCCCAGCAACGGGACGAGGTCAGCCACCGTGCCCAGGGCGGCCAGGTCTAGCAAATCCTCTTCGTTCAGACTTACCTTGCCCTTGGCCACAGGCACCTGGCGATTGGCTCGCAGGAGGGCCTGGGCCAGCTTGAAGGCCACCCCTACCCCCGCCAGGTCCTGGAAGGGATAACGACAATCGGGTTGCTTGGGATTGATAACCGCCAGGGCCGGAGGCACCTCCTCGCCCACCGAGTGGTGATCGGTCACGATTAAGTGCAGGCCCAGCTTTGTTCCGTAACTGACCTCTTCGATGGCGCGGATACCGCAGTCAACGGTCACTACCACCCCAACGCCCTGAGATGCCAGTTGGCGCAAGGCCCCTGTATTCAGGCCGTAGCCCTCGTCCACTCGATGGGGGATGTAGGGCTTCACCCTGGCTCCCAGGGCCGAGAGCGTCTCCACCAGGAGGGCGGTAGCCGTCACCCCATCGGCGTCGAAGTCGCCGTAGATGGCCACCAGCTCTTCACGGCGAATGGCCTGGCGGAGACGGGTCACGGCCTGGTGCATCCCTTTGAGTCGAAAGGGATTGTCGTCGGGGTGAGAGCCAGCCAGGAAATCACGCACATCCTGGGGAGAGGTGAGGCCACGGTTATAGAGCAACTGAACAATGAGGGGCGAGAGTTGCGGAAAGCGGGTCAGGTGATCTTCGGGCGCGGGCGGCGCTATCTGCCATTGGGTTTTCATTGGCTAATTTCCTTC
>CAYNWI010000304.1:0-3490 GCA_964400825.1 uncultured Anaerolineae bacterium
AGCATATACGTGGGATCATCGTACTCGCGAACAAAAACAGGGCTTTCGTCAAAGGCCTTTGTAAACAAGATACCTAAGAATAGACCAAATACCGTCCAGTATAGTTCAGGAGGTAATATACACTTAAACTTAACCAGTACTAAACCGAAGGGAATCCATAATATGAATAGCCAAAACCAAAAGCAACGTAACTGAGCCAGCATATGCCCGAGAGTAATAATACCATGCCCTAATCTCGATTGAGACTCCATAGAAGGCTCCTTCGCTATACCAGATGTTAGAGCCTAACATATACCTATACAGAACTCTTCTGTATAAAAAGCCCCCTGGGGTGATAATGCAGAAGCTTTCTGTATTAATGAGCCAGGACTTGCATAAACCAGAAACCTTCTGTACAATATCCCCTGGAGGAACCAAATGCAGAGAACTGCAACCTACTCAATCACGTATGGTATTATACCATAGCCCCGCTCTCTGTGCAAATACTGAAGTTCCAAACGAGTTATCATGACCCAACGACCTAAACGACTGCTTGATCAGGTACGCGATGTCATCCGCTTTAAGCACTATGAGACCTTCGGCGAACGAAACCTTGCCGAGGTGACGGACATGAAGCTTTCTAAGTTACTAACCAACCTATCTGACAAGGAAGCTCACGGGCGCGTGGACGTGGAAATCATGGGGATGGCTCAGGACTCGCGCCAGGTCAAGCCGGGCGACCTGTTCGTAGCCGTCAAGGGCCTTGATGCCGACGGCCACGATTTTATCCCCGATGCGATTCGGCAGGGAGCGGTGGCCGTCGTCGGCGAGCGGGAAACGAGCATCTCTGTCCCCTACGTTCTCGTCCCCGACTCCCGCCAGGCTCTGGCCCACCTGGCCGCCGCCTTCTATGGCCACCCGGCTCGTAAGCTGCGCGTCATCGGCGTCACCGGCACCGACGGCAAGACCACCACCGTCGAGCTCATCCGCAGTATCCTGGCTGCTGCGGGCCGCAAGACGGGGATGATCAGCACCGTGGAGGCCGTCATCGGCGACGAGCACTACGAGACCGGCCTTCACGTCACCACCCCCGATGCGCTCCAGGTGCAGGGATTCCTGGCGCAGATGGTGGCCGCTGGCACGGAGTACGCTGTCCTGGAAGCCACCTCTCACGGCCTGGCCCAGCATCGGGTCACGGCCTGCGATTTCGACGTGGCCGTAGTGACCAACATCACCCACGAGCATCTGGATTACCACAAGACCTACGAGGACTATCGGGAAGCCAAAGCCCGCCTCTTCCGTGACCTGGCCCGCTCTTTCCGCAAGCCCGACACACCAAAAACCTCCATCCTCAATGCCGATGACTCCTCTTTTGAACACCTGCGCCCAATCCCCGCCGACCGTTATCTAACCTACGGCCTGGAGCCACCAGCGGACATCACGGCTCGAGATATTGTGCACACACCCACAGCTACCGGCTTCACCGCCGTAACCCCTGATGGGGAGTTCGATGTGCGGACAGAGCTCCCCGGCCCTTTCAATATCTACAACATCCTGGCGGCCATCGCCGTCGGTGTTTCGCAGGAGGTTTCCTTCGAGGCCATGCAGGAGGGGATTCAGGCCGTGCGAGGGGTGCCGGGGCGCATGGAGCGCATAGATTCGGGGCAGGATTTCACTGCCATTGTGGACTTCGCCCACACCCCCAACGCCCTCCAACGGGCGCTGGAAACGGCGCGGGGGTTGACCGATGGCCGAGTCATCGTCGTCTTCGGCTGTGCAGGGCTGAGGGACATGGGCAAGCGGCCGATGATGGGGGAGATTGCCGGAAAGCTGGCCGACCGCGTGGTCATCACTGCTGAGGATCCGCGCACCGAGGACCTAAACACCATCATGGCCCAGATCGCAGTCGGCTGCGAGAGGGCGGGGCGCAGGGAGGGAGAGGACTACTGGCGCGTCGGCGACCGAGGAGAGGCCATCGAATTCGCAGTGAAGATGGCCCAGGCCGGCGACTTGGTGATCGTCACCGGCAAGGGACACGAACAGTCCATGTGTTTCGGCACCACGGAGCTTCCCTGGGATGATCGAGAGGCGGTGAGAAAGGCACTGAATCCGCAATCCGAAATCCGCAATCCGAAATCGGCTCAGCCGTCTTTGCGGGACCAGTCGTAGGGGATCTGGTCGGTGTGGGCGGGCAGGCGGTATTCGTCTGGCTGCTCGTAATTGTAGAGCTCGGTGGGCACGTTGACGATGAGGGCCATCTCCTGGCTGATGCCCTTGAAGCCGTGCATCACGCCAGGGGGGATCTTGAGCAGCATGGGGTTCTGATCGCCCATGAAGAACTCGTTCACCTCGCCGTGGGTGGGCGAGCCTTCGCGTCCGTCGTACAGCACCACCTTGGCCATGCCGTGGACGCAAATAAAATGGTCGGTCTGGATTCTGTGATAATGCCAGCCCTTGACCGCGCCGGGATAGACGGCGGTGATGTAGACTTGGCCGAATTTGTCGTACTCTTCCCAATCGGAGCGCAGCATCTCCATAAGGTAGCCCCGCTCGTCGGGGATGTGCCGCAGCGTGCGAACCTTGACACCTTCAATCATTAGAACCTCCTTGACGTAATCTCGCGAATTTGGAGGATAGAAAGCACGGAGCGCTGTCAACGAATTTGTTGAACGGATTGAGCGGAAAGTGTCATGTGTGGAGCTCCAATCCGTTCAATTCGTTCCCGGAATCCGTTGACAGTAACCCCTATCCCCGCTTTGACGTGCTGGAGTTTTTTAGATCCGGAGTGCAGGCGCAAGCCTGCGTCTGGGACGGACTTGCGTCCGCACTCCAGTGAGTTTTATCATCTACTCCCATTCAGGTCAGCCAATGACAACTTCTGAGCAAAACAATGGCCGATTAGGCAAGGCCCTAGCTATTCACCAGCTCCTGATCGAGGAGTATGGCCAGCGAGAGTGGCGGCCCCGCCTCGATCCGCTGAGCGAATTGATCTTCACCATCCTCTCCCAAAACACTTCCGACGTGAACCGCGATCGGGCCTGGGAGCGTCTGAAGGACAGATTCCCCACCTGGGAGAGCGTGCTGGCCGCCGACGCAGCCGAGATCGCCGAGGCCATCCGTCCGGGAGGGCTGGCGGACATAAAGGCTCCGCGCATTCAGGAGACCCTACGAACTATCAAGCAGGAGCAAGGCAAGTTCACCCTGGACTTCCTGGCCGAGATGGGGGTTGACGAAGCGAAGCGGTGGCTGACCTCGCTCAATGGTGTGGGCCCTAAGACGGCTGCCATCGTGCTTCTCTTCGCCCTGGGCAAGCCTGCCTTTCCGGTAGACACCCACGTCCACCGGGTGAGCCGCCGCCTGGGCCTCATTGCGTCCAAGACTTCTCGCGAGCAGGCCCACGAAGTCCTGGAAGAGCTGCTCCCCCCCGAAATCTACTACACTTTTCATCTCAACCTGATCGCCCACGGACGAGAGGTCTGCCAGGCACGGCGACCTCGCTGCGAGATCTGTG
>CAYNWI010000305.1:0-3477 GCA_964400825.1 uncultured Anaerolineae bacterium
ACTCTCCGTCCGATTCATTTTGAAAACCCAAGCGGCCCAGTGGGCAGAGGCACACCTCGCCCGACTGGGCCGCAAATCCGTGCTATTTAGCTATGCCTCACTCCCCGCCCTACGGTGGAAGGACAGCGAAGGCAGCCGCCAGCCCCCCTCCCCACCCACGCGGATGTCCCGTCGCTGGAAGCGCCACCAGGCCAGCAGGGCAAAGGCCGCCGACACGGCCAGCAGGCCAGCCAGCCAGCCCCAGTTCAACTCGGTGATGGCGTCGCCACCCTGGTAGTAATGCAGCGGGGTGAACTCGATGAGGGACTTAAGGTCTTCGTTGATGTTGGACAGCCCGATGAGAAGGTAGTTGGCAACCAGGAGTCCTCCGGTGATCATGCCGGCGATGCGCACCGAGGGCAGCACCATGCTGAGCAGCAGCGCCAGCGTGCCGAAGAGGAGCAGTTCGGCAAACAAGGGCAGGAAGGGCCGCAGGAGTTCGATCCAGGGGAGATCCATACTAGAGCTTCCGGAGGGAATGAGCCAGCTCAACCAACCCACGAGCAGGATCAACACCGTGGCAACCGCGAATCCCAGCAGTCGGCCCCAGAAGAGCGCGGTGCGGCTGACGGGATGGGCCATCACCAGGTCCAGGAGGCCCTTTTCCTCGTCGCCAACCAACAGACTGGCACACGCGCCGACGGCAAAGATGCCAATGATGACCGTCATGTAGTTGAAGTAGTAAAGGCCAATGTAGCCTTTGGGAGTGGTGATAGCCAGAAAGTCGGCGTCGCCAAAGAAGGCCATCAACTCCTGGGGATAGCTGGCTATGAGTTCCTGGAAGCCTTCTATGCCCACGATGGAATCGTAGAGAGACACCATCAACAAACCATACAGGGCCAGGCCAATGCCCCAACCAATCATCTGACCGCGCATGCGGCGCAGGGTGTGTTTGAATTCAGCCAACATGTTAGCTTGCCTCCTCGTCACTGGCCTCGTAGTAGGCCAGGAAGATTTCTTCCAACGATGGACGCTCGGTCTCGAAGTCGCTCACCGGGAAGGCGGCCAGCGCCTTGATGAGACCGTCCATCTCGCCTTCCACCTGCAACAGCACGCTCGTTCCATCGTCCTGCGATAGCACCGTCACGCCAGGCACGTTCGCCAGCGGGCCGGTATCCACCGGCTGCCTGAAGCGAACATGAGCACGGCGCAGGGCGCGGTTAATCAGGGAGGCCGGCTCGGCCACCTCCACCACCACGCCTTTGCGGATGATGGCCACGCGCTCCGCCACGGCCTCTACCTCGCTCATGATGTGGGAAGAGAAGAAGACGGTGGTGCCATTCTCCTTGGCCTCGGTGATCAGGCGCAGCACTTCGTGCTGCATCAGCGGATCCAGGCCGAGGGTCGGTTCATCCAGCAGGAGCAATTGTGGGCGGTGCATCAAAGCCTGCACAATGCCTATCTTCTGCTTGTTACCATGCGAGAGGTTCTTGATAGCGGGTTTGAGAGGAAGATCGAGCCGCTGAGCGAGCTGGCGCACGAATCCCCAATCCACCTTGTTGCCACGCAAGGCATTGAAGTAGCGTAGCGCGCCCTCAGCCGACATGTTGGGATCCAGTTGCAGTTCGCCGGGCAGGTAGCCAGTGCGGGCGCGCACGGCGACGGGGTCAGCCTGGGGATCTATGCCCAGCACCCGCACCGTGCCGCCGTTGGGGCGGATCAGATCCAGCAGGCAGCGGATGGTGGTGGTTTTTCCGGCCCCGTTCGGCCCAAGATAACCGAAGATTTCGCCGCGCTGCACCTCCAGGTCAACGCCCCGCAGCGCCCGGACCTTACCGTAGGACTTGGTCAGTCCCTGGGTCATTAAAGCGACTTCCTCAGACATAGGCACCTCCTTCAGAGAATGGTGAACTCGATTAGCTACTTATGTGACTCTCCAGGGCACGGGCGAACAACTCCCGATCCTCTTCCTGGATGATGTCCAGCGCTCGATCGCCCAAAAGAGCCAGGATTTGGGGGAGATACAGGTCTGTCCGCAGGTGATGCTCGGCGATGAAAACGAGGAGAGGGCTGCTGGTCCAGGAAGCTCGCGCCTGGGTCGCCGTCAGCCATTCGCCGACCAACACTTCCTCTCCATCAATGACCAGGATCAGCCCCAGCCCCCCTACCTGGGTAAGAGCCTCCTCGGATATGGGAGCGACGACCATCTGAGCGCCTGGCAGATCGAGGTCGCTCGTAGTGTAGATCACCACTCGCACTCCGCGACCGATGGCCTCCTTCAGCGCAGGCTGCAAGTCCGGAAACGTAGCGGGCAAGAGGGCCAGGTAGACTCGGGCCTTGGCCTGGTCAATCATCTCCATCGCCTTGGCCATGATGTTCTCGCGGCCCTCGATGTTCCAGACGTGGTCCAGATTGGGAGCTGAGGCAAAGGCCCTAAGGTCGTCCTTGAGCGAGTCAATTAGTTCCTCGTGCTCGCGGTGGAGCTGATCCAAGAACTCTGCTGCTGGAATCGGGGCATACTTGGTGGAACCGCCGGTTCGCAGCGTCATGGCCGCACCACGAGCGGTGAGCTTGCCCACTACTTCGTAAATCATAGAGCGGGGAACGCCGGAGAGCTTGGAGAGCTGGTATCCCGTGACAGGGCTCTCCCTGAGCAGCGCTACGTAGGCCTTGGCCTCGTACTCCGAGAAGCCGATTTTCACCAGTTTGTCAATGGAATCGTTGCTCATTTCCCTCACACTTTCGACGTTAGTATCATAACGTAGGCGTTAGTCTTATAACTACGACATATTATACCAAAATTCACTTGATTTGTCAAGCCCCAAAACCTTAAAATTTCCGTGCCCCACTGTACGAAAAAGCCCCAACCTAACGGAGTTAACCGCTGGGTTGGGGCCAGAGAAGTGTTCAGCCCCCTGGGGTTTTCTGGGCAAAACTGAGGCTCTGGTCGTCCGGGGTGTTGTGAAATGCGACGGAACTTGCAATGTTTGACGACAAAACCCCAGGGGTCTCAGTTGCCTCACCTCCGCAGGGTGGCCACCAGTCGCCTGGGATGGAGCAGCAGATCCAAAGCATCGTAGATGCTTGCCATCACCACATCGGCTGCCCGCCACGCTTCCGCAGCCAGACCCTCCGGCCCCAGGACGGCGACCCCCAACGCCGCCGCCTGCAGCATCCCGGCATCGTTGGCCCCGTTGCCGATAGCCACCACTCGCTCCTCTCCAAGTCGCTCCACCAGGGCCCTCTTCTGTTCTGCTTCGTCGCCTGGTGCTACCCAAACCAGCCCAACTCCCAACTGCTCTGCAATTGTCGTGGCTCGGCCCTGGGTATCAGCGGTGACCAAATGGACGATAAGGCTCTCCGACAGGGCCGCCAGCCGCTCGGGCACGCCCACCAGCACCTCACCGTCCAGGGCTATGGTGCCGTTCAAGTCCAGTACCAAATCTTGCAGCTCAAGAATCTCTCGGCCGGGGATGTCCAAACGGATCACAACCTACA
>CAYNWI010000306.1:0-3474 GCA_964400825.1 uncultured Anaerolineae bacterium
TACATCTTCTGCACCGGCGGGGTGGTTTCGTCGGTAGGCAAGGGCGTCACCGCCGGCTCCATCGGTCGCATCCTGAAGAGTCGCGGCATCTCGGTTTCCATTCAGAAGCTCGACCCCTACATCAACGTGGATCCAGGCACCATGTCGCCCTATCAGCACGGGGAAGTGTACGTCCTCGAGGATGGCGCGGAGACCGATCTCGACCTGGGGCATTACGAGCGCTTCATTGACGAAAACCTGACCCGCGCCAGCAACGTGACCACCGGCCAGGTCTACGCCGAGGTCATCGCCAAGGAGCGGCGGGGCGACTATCTGGGCGGCACCATCCAGGTCATCCCCCACATCACCAACGAGATCAAGCACCGCATCGGCCTGGTGGCCAAAGAGAGCGGGGCCGAGGTGGTCATCGTAGAGGTGGGGGGCACGGTGGGCGACATCGAAGGGCTGCCTTTTCTGGAGGCCATCCGCCAGATGCGCAAAGACGTGGGCCGCGAGAACACCCTCTACATCCACCTCACCCTCCTGCCCTACATCGGCTCCACCGGCGAGCTGAAGACCAAGCCCACTCAGCACAGCGTCAGGGAGCTGCGGGGCATAGGCATCCAGCCCGACGTCATCGCTTGCCGCTCCGATTACCCGTTGGGCAGGGAGGCCAAAGAGAAGATCGCTCTCTTCTGCGACGTCGAGCAGCGAGCGGTCATTCCTCTAGTGACCGCCGAGAGCATCTACCAGGTGCCTCTCATCCTGGAGGAGACGGGTCTGGGGGACTTCATCGTCGAACGTCTGGGGTTGCCCGCTGGCGAGCCTAACCTGGACGACTGGCGCGAGTTAGTTGAGGAGATCAAGCGCCCCAAGGAGAAAATCCGCGTCGGCGTGGTGGGCAAGTACGTCGAGCTCCAGGACGCTTACCTCAGCGTGCGCGAGGCTCTCTACCATGCTGGCGTCCATTGTGGCTGCGACGTCCAGATCAATTGGATCAACGCTGAGGATTTGGAGAAAGGGCGGGGACTGGACACGTTGGGCCAGGTGGATGGTATCGTCGTGCCTGGTGGCTTCGGCTATCGGGGCATCGAGGGCATGATCGTAGCCGCCCGCTATGCTCGTGAAAATAAATTGCCATATCTGGGCCTTTGTCTGGGCTTGCAGGTCATGGTCATCGAGCTGGCTCGACACGTCTTGGGCAGCGATGAGCCTAACTCCACCGAATTCGACATCGCCACCAGGCATCCCGTAATTGACCTCATGCCAGAGCAGCAGGACATCTCCGACATGGGGGGCACCATGCGCTTGGGGGTCTATCCCTGCCAGTTGGTCCCCGGCACCAAAGCCGCCGCCGCCTACGGCCAGAAGCTCGTTGGCGAGCGTCACCGCCATCGTTTCGAGCTCAACAATGCCTACCGGGACCTATTGACGGAGGCCGGGTTGGTGCTTAGTGGCCTTTCGCCCGATGGGCGCCTGGTGGAGATCGTAGAATTGGCCGATCACCCCTGGATGGTGGGCAGCCAATTCCATCCTGAGTTCAAGTCCCGGCCCAACCGACCCCATCCTTTGTTCTGCGCCTTTCTGGCTGCGGCCAAGACCATGCACGTTAGATAGATTTGTGCTTTCGATTACTTTGGAGTATAATCATGGTAGTTCGCCACCCTAGCTCAATCGGCAGAGCAAGCGCTTCGTAAGCGCTAGGTTATCGGTTCGATTCCGATGGGTGGCTCTGCTCAAAGCCCCATGAACTGGGGCTTTTTTTCTAAACGTGGATAATGGTGTATAATTTAGGATGCGTGTCGTGGAGACGAGGATTTGTCGAATCCTATCCATCCTCCGGCGAGGTGCAATTAAGGAAGCTTGTTTCCCCACATGCTCTAGCCAACCGTACGGGAGGAGACAGGGCGGATAGGGGATGCCAGGGCTGAAGTGAGTACCTGCCCAAAGCACTGGGGGATCCGAGGGGGCAAGCACGAAGGTGACGCGCATGACCCGCAGCTTGAATTCCGAATGGAAATGAGAATTTGCTCCCCTCAACTTGGCATTTCACCATACTCTAACCTTGGTGGGGCTGTTTACGATAGGGAGATCCTGAAAAGGCTGGCGAAACTTGGAGTAGAGGTAGAGATACTTTTACCCAAGGGGGAATTGCACGAGGATGTACCAGGGTGGAGACTTTATAAGACACCCAGACATCTGTTTTATTACTACGAGTACAATTTGATCTTCTTGCCGTATCTTTTCAAACTATGGCGTAAGCCAGGCCTCGACCTTCTGCGGGTGCACAGCCCAACCATTGGGCCGGCAAGTTTGCTTTTTAAGAAAATAACAAAGGTGCCGGCTGTAGCACATTATCATCATTTAGAAAACAAGTGGACGGATCATCTGCTTAATAAATTGGTGATTAAAGGATACGATCAGATTACCACAGATAGCTACTTTTGCAGGGAACAGATAGCTGCTACTTATGGGATAGATTTACACAATATTGCAGTTGTTTATCCTGGGGTAGACCCCAAGTACAAACCTTGCCCGGGCAACAAGAGACTAAAAAGTCGCTTAGGGGTAGACGATGAGGTCATTCTGCTTTATCTGGGCGTTTTAGAGCCGCGGAAAAACCTTATTTTTCTCCTCGATGTTTTCACTGAGGTCGTTAATACTACAACCGCAGTTAGCGTTGGGGCCGGTCTCCGACCGAGCCCCCCGACCCGACCGAAGGTCTCAAGGCGACTTGGAGACCTTCGGTCAGCCCTGCGGCGGGGTCGGGAGACCCTCGCCGAGCCCAAGTGCGGTTGTAGTATTAAGTCTGTGCACAAAACGATTTTGGTAATTGCTGGAACCGGAAGTCAGGAAGCAGAATTGAAAGGGTACGTTGAGAAGCTAGGTTTAGATAAGTATGTAATCTTTACAGGGTATGTGCCTGAGGAGGAAAAGGTTGATCTCTATAATCTTGCCGACATCTTTGTCCTCCCCTCGCTGCTAGAAGGCTTTGGCATGGTCGCCGCCGAGGCGATGGCTTGTGGTAAACCCGTGGTCGCTTCCAACGCCAGCAGCTTGCCCGAAGTAGTTGAAGATGGGAAAACAGGGTTGTTGGCTAATCCTGCTTGCGTGGATGATTTCACGGACCAGGTTTTGCGCCTACTGCGAGATGAGAGCTTACGAAGGAGGCTGGGAGGCGCGGGGCGGGAGCGCGTTTTGCGGAATTTCTCGTGGGATGTTGCGGCGAGAAAGACGCTTGAAGTCTATCAGCGAGTTTTCACAGCTAAATAACGACGCTCACCGAACGGTTGAGAACGGGAGGCCAAAATGACAAAGAAACAAAAGGTCATAGTAGTGATGCCTGCCTATAATGCGGCGAAAACTTTAGAAAAAACATATAATGACTTGCCCAAGGAGGTAGTCGATAGAATTATCCTTGTCGATGATGTCAGCCAAGATGAGACGGTGGAAATTGCCCAGCTATTGGGATTAAAGGTGATCATTCATATTCAG
>CAYNWI010000307.1:0-1555 GCA_964400825.1 uncultured Anaerolineae bacterium
AAACTGTCCGAGGAAAGTCCGAGCTCCACAGAGCACGGTGCTGGGTAACACCCAGGCGGGGCGACCCGACGGAGAGTGCCACAGAAACATACCGCCGTAACGGTAAGGGTGAAAAGGTGAGGTAAGGGCTCACCAGCGGTCCGGGTGACCGGGCCGGCTAGGCAAACCCCACCGGGAGCAAGGCCAAGCAGGGGGCGTGGCGCGGGAGGAGACATCCTCCCCAGCCGGGGGCTGCTCGTCCCAAGTCCTCGGGTAGGCCGCTGGAGGCGGCGGGCAACCGTCGTCCTAGATAGATGATCGCCGCCCTCAACCGGCTCATGGCCGGGGGGGAACAGAACTCGGCTTATCGGCCTGCTTGAGCACCACTCAAAAAATGACGCCAGTCCGGGGCATGACCCGAGGCTGGCGTCGCTTTTTACGAGGTGCGTCCTATTCACATTTCACGCCTTCACGTTTTAGCAGGTGCTTCCCCAGTGCGAGGCGACGAGCATGATGTCCACGACGTCAATGTCCCCGTCGCTGTCCATGTCGCAGGCCGGGTCGTAGCGTGGTTCGCCCTCGACGGCGCCCCAGTGGCTGGCCACTATCATGATGTCCACCACGTCCACGTCGCAGTCGCCATCGAGGTCGCCAGGGATGCTATCCGTCACTGTGACCTGCCCGTCCTGCAGATCCACGGAAATCGTCTCCGGGACAGTGTCCGTCACCTGCACGCCTTGCAGGTGGAGATTGCTTACTCCATTGGCCTGGGGCGAGAAAGTAATTGTGGCCAGCACGCCCGACCCGTCTGCTCCTGCCTGCTCTCCATAGCTGGCAGCGCCGAAGGAGACTGTTCCTAGCTGGTTGTCTATCTCAGGGCCGACGGGGGTGGTGCTGCGCCCCGTGCTCCCCAGGAAGTCGCCCAGCTCCACTCCCTCCGCGTGCACGATGTTTGGCGAGAAGGCCAGGACGAACTGGAAGCTCCCCAGGTCGGTCACGTTGGCGATGGCCACGTCAACAGTGAAGTTTCCTTCACTGAGTTGAGTCGTCTTCTCCGGCGGGTCGATCCAGACGAGGGGAGTGGGTTCTCCTGTTGGCGTGGCCGTCGGGGTAGGGGTGGAGGTGTTGGTATTTGTCGGGGTGGCTGTAGGCGTTGGTGTGGCCGTGGCCGTGGGCGTGGCCGTGGGCGTAGACGTTGGTGTGCGCGTGGGCGTGGCCGTAGGTGTGTTGGTGGGTGTTGAGGTGGGGCTGGCGGAGCCGTAGTTGACGTAGTTGGCGGAATATCCCACCATGGAAGTCCCATATTCAATGCGCATGTAGCCACTTTCGCCCCACCCCGAGCCCCAGGAGTTTCTCAGGATCCATGCTCCATCTGAGTCCTTCCAACCGACCAGGACGACGGCGTGGTTCACACTCGTGCACTCAGGGCCCGTAAAAACGCCGCCGGGATAGCCTTGAAAAGCGGAGTTTACACAGACGGCCACCGAAACAGGCCCGTGGTCATAAATGGCCTGTTTTATGGCCTCGACGGATGGAACACCAGATTGGCTGCCTACAAAGTGCCAGGAATCAATCT
>CAYNWI010000307.1:1655-3468 GCA_964400825.1 uncultured Anaerolineae bacterium
AAAGCAGTGGGGAGCGACGAGGGAGAGCCATCTGGCGTGGGTGTAGTTGTGGGTGTGGTTGTGGGGGGGGCAGGTTGCCCCGTCACTTTATGGAGGACGATGTCGTCAACATAAGCACCCTCAGCCTTGCTGATGGTATAATCGCTGGTGAAGACGAAGGCTATCCAAACCTCAGGCTGGCCGGTGAGGTCGCCTAAGGTGTAGACATCGGTCAAGTCGAAGTTTACCTCGTTCCAACCGCCAGAATCCCCGCTGGTGCGGACGCCATAGAAATTGCTGCCGTTGATGGAAGCGCCCCAGAACAGGTAATCGTAGTCCGATTCGGAGAAGTTCCAATACGAGAAGAGCACTTCGGCGTCGCTGGCGCTGCTCAAGTCGAATGGCCCATAGATCATCCAGGACTTGGCGACGTGGGGATAGTCAGCACCACAGAGAAGGCTACTGCCATCTGCCCCGGCGCCTACGGCCCAACCGCTGTAGGAGCCAGAATGCGGCCTGCAATCGCGTTGGCCCCAATAGTATTCGCCGTAACCGCCAGCGTTATCAAACACATTCCAGGGGCCTGGGAAATCCCCCTCGAAGTCTTCGGTCACGATGTTGGTCCAGCCAGCGAGACTCCCTTGCAATTCGACCTCCCCAGAGGGCCGCGGCTCAACAGGGGGCCGCCGCTGGGTGAGCTCCAGGTGCGCAAACTCTTCCTCAGCGGGCTTCGTCAGTCCTTTTTCCGGCGTGATGGTTGGTGGCCCAACCACCTGGATGGAGTATTCCCTGATTGGTTCCACGCCCTTTTCCCAGGGGCGACGATAGACCAGTTTGAGGGTGCTCTGGCCCTCGCCTACCGACTTGAAGCGCAGAATTTGCTTCTCTGGAGCGCCGAGCAGGGGTGATAGCTGCTCGAATTCGGTCTCCCCCACCTGATGCAGTACGTCCTGGTTTATCTCCGCTACTTCCCATGAGTAGCCAGTGGACGGGTTGCTCTCCAGGCTGATAACCAGGGTTTGATCCTCGCCGAGTTCAGCCAGGCCGCCGTTATCCTCCTCGGTCAACCTGATTTCGTTGAGGCTAGGATCTGCCGCCGCAGGTGGCGTCGTATCCAAAGTGGACGTGGCCGGAGGGACAGCCAGGACGCTGGGAAGCGAAAACAAGCTCGCGCATAGTAGAACCAGGCAGGTAAAAGCGGCTGCCAACCCTCTGTGTGAAAGAAAGTGTCTGACCTTCATCATGGTTTCTCCCTTCATTGATCGTGGCTCTTGCAAGAGTTCTGAGTAGGGATGTTCCTCGTGGTGGCTTTGCCCGTGCGCCAAAAACAAAAAGCGCGCTGCCGGGGTAGTGAGCTCGAGCAGCACGCTTTTCAGGCTCTATCTTCGGCAACTCGGCTGTCCTATTAGCTAAATTTGCTAACGTAGACCCGTGGCTTTGCGTCCCCACCTTTCGATGGGTTTGCCTTTATCGGTACAGGCAGGTTACAGGCATTATAAACGATACTGGCAGATTTGTCAAAAAGAGCAAAGCCTTGGGATAGCGCCACAATTGGCGCTATCCTAAGTGTAGCACATACTGAGGTTTTGTGCGTGAAAATGGCGTGAAAATGGCGTGAATTTCGCGTGAGACCGCCGGCTGGAAATCCTGGCTCGCTCAAGTTCCCCTGAGTTCCTCTGAGGCTACATGTCTCCCCCCACCTCCCACACGTGTACCACCGTCTCTCCCCATGGCCCAGCTTCCTGTTCGGTTACGTATAGGAGCCCTCTTTCCGAATCATAGGCTGCGGCACCGAGGGTGGCACATTCCTGATCGAGCACTTCGCTTACTGGAC
>CAYNWI010000308.1:0-3459 GCA_964400825.1 uncultured Anaerolineae bacterium
GCCAGCCTGATTCTCATCGCTCTGAGCCTGGGATGGTACTTCGTTTGGGGAAGGAAAAGGACTGAAGTGAGAGGAGAGTTGGTCACGTTGATGGCGCGGGGGCGGCCTCTGGAGCGCGTGATGGCCGCTGCAGCACACGTTATGGAAGGGGAGCGTGGCGAGGTCCTGGTGCCGATAGCTAACCCCGCCACCGCCAAGACCCTGACCACCCTGGCGGCCAAATTGGCTGGAGAGCAGGGCAGGGTGGTGGCCCTGCGGGTCGTGCCATTTCCTGGCACCGTGCCCCTATCGGTGGCTCAGGAATACCTGGAAAGCCAGGAGGATAGCCACCGCGATCTCTTGCGACGAGCAGCCAAGCACGGAGCCAAGGCTGGCGTGCGGGTGAAGATGCTCTTGCAGGCCGCTCGTGAGGTAGCCTCGGGCATCCTGGGGGTGGCTGAGGCTCGCCCGGATACCGGGCTGATCCTCCTGGGCTGGCGGGGGCCGATGACCCTGGCGCGAGTGCGAACCAGCATAAACAAGGCGGTGGTTCAAAGGGCTTCCTGTGATGTAGCTGTGCTGCGGGATCGGGGGCTTGGCCAGGTGAAGCGGGTGTTGATCCCCGCTGGCGGCGGACCCCACGCCCGGTTGGGGATCGAGCTGGCCCACCGCCTGGTGACCAGCGAGACAGGACAGTTAACCGTCCTTCGAGTCCTCTTGGGCAAGGAGGAGCCCGATCTCAAGCAACAGGAAGAGCTCCTGCACAAGCTGGTCGAGGAGGTCCTGGGGGAAGTTGACGAGCGGGTGCAGGTAAAGACCATCAGAGCTAACTCGGTCGTAGGAGGAATCGTGACCGAAGCTCAGGAGGGAGAATACGACCTGGTAGTCATCGGCGCCTCGGAAGAGTGGTTCATGCGGAACTGGCTGTTCGGCTCGATCCCCGACGTGGTAGCCGAACGGGCTCCCTGCTCGGTGCTCATGGTGCGCAAGCACGAGCCGTCGGCGGTGTCCTGGCTGCGGCGAAATCTGAAGCGCCTGGGTGGGCGCTTAAAGAGTTAGCAAGCTGGAGAAGCTGTTGAGCCTCCAAAACCCAAAACCCGAAACCCGAAACCCGAAACTAATTTTTGTCGCTCTGCTAGCTCTGGCGGCATTGTCACTTCTCGCCTCACGGGTCTCTGTCCATCAACTCCTGCTGAACTGGACGGGCGAGGAGGACCTCCTGCCCCAGGTGCGGGGGCTGTTCCAACTGGCCTCCAACCTCACCCGACCGCAGCCAGAGACCAGACCCTATGTCCCGGTGTCCCACACCGGCGTCAGTCCCTTCGGCATCAATGTGTTTCTGGAGCAGGAAGTGGAGCCGGAAAAGCGAGAGCGCACCTTGCAGATGATCAGCGAGGCTGGCTTCAAGTGGATCCGGCAGGAGTTCCCCTGGGAGGACATCGAAATCCACGGCCAGGGCGATTTCGAGGACCGCCGCCACGAGCCGCACCGCTCTGCCTGGGCTAAATATGATAACATCGTGGAATTGGCCGAGGAGTACGATCTCTCGATCATCGCTCGCCTGAGCAATCCCCCGGCCTGGTCGCGGGCGGCAGGTGATGAGATGGGCACCTACGCCCCTCCCGACGACTACGACGATTTCGGCGACTTCGTCTACGCCGTGGTGAGCCGCTACAGAGGCCGCATCCGGTATTACCAGATCTGGAACGAGCCCAACATTTACCCTGAGTGGGGCGAGCAGCCGGTGGACCCCGAGGCCTACACCGAGCTGCTCAAGATCGGCTACATCCGAGCCAAGGAGGCCGACCCAGACTGCGTGATCATCAGCGGGGCCCTGGCCTCCACCATCGAACTGGGCCCTCGCAACCTGAACGACTTCATCTTCCTGCAGCGGATGTACGACGCCGGGGCCGGCGATTACTTCGACATCCTGGCCATGCAGGGCTATGGCCTCTGGTCGGGCCCCTACGACCGGCGGATGCGGCCTCGGGTCATCAACTTCTCCCGCCCCCTCTACATCCGCGACATCATGGTCAAGAACGGCGACGAGAGCAAGCCCATCTGGATCTCGGAGATGAACTGGAACGCCGTTCCCGCCGACTTTCCGGCTAAACCGTACGGCTACGTTACCGAGGAGCAACAGGCCCGCTACGTCGTGGAGGCATATAAGCGGGCCCAGGCAGAGTGGCCCTGGGTGGGAGTGGTCAACTTCTGGTTCTTCAAGCGTCCTTCTGAGGTGGAGAAAGACCAGCCCTGGTACTACTTCCGCATGGTCGAGCCCGATTTCACGCCGCTGCCTGTCTACGACGCTGTGAAGGAGTACACTCGCTAGCCGCCGGTGATGTATCCGCGCCTGGTGCAGATCACGGCCCTGGGCGAGGAGGTTGGAGGTTTTTTGACTACATCAGGGTAACATGCTATAATGTACCTAAAAGCTAAAATGTCCAATAGAGCTAGTTAAGGAGGGAGTTGATGGGTACTGCAACAGTGAGCATGACGCAGGCCAAGAATGAGTTAGCTGATGTAGTCAATCGTGCGGCTTATGGCGGAGAGCGGATCATCCTGATCTCGCGAGGCAAGCCCAAAGCAGCCATTATCAGCTTTGAAGATCTGCAGCTTTTGGAGGGGCTGCAAGAGGAAAAGGAGGTGCACCGGGCGCGGATGAAGGACTGGTTGGCAGAAGCGCGTGACTTGCGCCAGGAAATCCTGAAGCGGCGGGAGGGGGTTCCTTTGCCCGACTCAGTCGAGATGCTGAAGGAACTCAGAGAGGAGCGCGATGAACAAATCCTTGGTCTGCGCTGATGCAGGGATTCTTATCAAGTTGGTTGTGGCTGAAGAGGACAGCGACCGGGCGGATGCGCTGTGGGAGCAGTGGAAGGAAGATGGCGTTAAGGTAGTGTCCCCTGGCTTACTCCTTTTTGAGTTGACCTCTGTGCTGCGCAAGAAGGTGCACCGTGGCCTATTGGGCCCAGAGGAAGGGAAGAAGGCGTTTGATACGGTTCACCGGTTGCCGGTGCAGGTGCTGACCCCATCCGACCTGCATCGCCGCGCCTGGGAGTTGGCGGCCCGCTTCAATCGTCCAGCAGCCTATGATGCTTACTACCTGGCCCTGGCCGAGATGATGGATTGTGAGTTCTGGACAGCGGACCGACGGTTGTTTAATGCTGTGAAGGATGAGCTGCCCTGGGTGCACTGGTTAGGGAAACATGAAGGTGAGCAAAGGTGACGACATGGCAAGACTACATTTGAAAACACCTACCTGCATTCTACTGATCGCTCTGGCCCTGGGCTGGAGCGTGGACCTGCTCTTCTATGGCAAAGCCCTGGGCATTTCAGTGCCCCTCTTCGTGCTCTTGCTAATGGTCGTCCTCTTCGGCCTGGGATGGCTGGAGGGGGTGCGACCAGTTCGGCGCAACCTCTGGCTGCTGGCCCCGCTCATCTTCTTCGCCGGCATGGTCTTCGTGCGGGCCAATCCCTTCG
>CAYNWI010000309.1:0-3454 GCA_964400825.1 uncultured Anaerolineae bacterium
TGCCTGATCATCGGGGGTAAGCTCAGGTTCCAGCTCCTCCTCGACCTCGGCTGTCTCCTCCGGGGGTGGCGCCTGACGCAAGCTCAAGCCGATGCGCCGTCGCCCGGCATTTATGCTGATGACGCGCAGGGTCAGCTCGTCGCCCTTCTTCACCACGCTGGAAGGGTGGCTGATTTTGCCCTGGGCCAACTCAGATACGTGGATCAAGCCCTCCACCCCCAGCTCGAGGCGAGCGAAGGCCCCGAAAGCGACGACGTTGGTGATTCTGCCCCGCACCAGTTGTCCCACCTGGTACTTCTCATCCACCAGGGTCCAGGGGTCTGGTTGCAGGCGCTTGATGCTGAGACCAACCCTCCCTCTTTCGTGGTCCAGGCGCAGAACATAAACGTCAACTTCATCGCCCACGCTCAGCACTTCGCGGGGATGCCTTACCCTGTGCCAGGCGAGTTCGGAAATATGCACCAGGCCGTCGGCGCCCCCCAGGTCAACGAAAGCGCCGAAATTACACAGGCTGCTGACGGTGCCCCGTCGAACCTCACCTTCGTAAAGCTCATTCATCAGTTGTTGCTTTTGCTGTTCACGCCACTCGCGTTGTGCCACTCGTTCCGAGAAGATCAAACGTCGCCGGCGGCGCTGCACCTCGATGACTCTTAGAGGCAAGGTCTCCCCTACGAACTCGGACAGCCTGGCCATTTTCTGCTCATGGGAGAGCCGACGAGGCATGTTTACCAGTTGCGAAGCTGGAACGAATCCCGAAATCCTGCCGAAGGGAACAACCAGCCCACCCTTGTTGCAATTACCTACCTCTCCTTCGTATATCTCGCCGCTCTTAAAAAGCTCTTCGGCCCTCAGCCAATCTCGATGTAACAAGGCCATATTTACAGAAACGATCACGTTCCCGTCGTTATCCTCAGGCCTGAGGACATAGACCAGTATTTCATCGCCAACCACTATCGCGCTTAGTTCACTTTCCCCCAATCTTACGAGGTCGCTCTCCGGGACGACCCCGTCTCGCTTGGCTCTGACATCCACGACAATCTGCTGAGGTTCGATGGACAGCACCACGCCTTGGCGGATAGCGCCGCGTCGTGGACGTTCATAATCGTATTCTTCCTCAAAGAACTCCCCCATGGGCGAAGGAGCCTGCTCTTCCTCAACCAACTCACCTGTTACTAAAATTTTTTCCACGGCTCTTACTTTTCCCCCTTGAAGTTTATCGCCATGCATACCATCAGGAGTGATAGGCGTCTGACGGTAGCACTTGTTTCTCTGAGGTCTGCTTCCCCACAAAAACAAAGACCCGGCCTCTATCCCTTAACGCCGAGGATAGTAGCCGAGCCTTCTGCTGCCTTATGGCGGACGTTTGCTGGAATGTAATGCTTATGACACCTTCGCAGGGCAGTGCATCTAACTACATATAAACCACTCCTGACTCGGCAGCGTAAAATTCGTTGCCAAACAGGCTAGTTCAACCCCTTAGGCTTCCAGAAATGCTTCATAATCCGTGTTCAGGCGAGCCGAGCCTTAGACCTCCGTACGTCCTCTTGAAGGGATAGGTTTTTTATCACTGGTTATAGTTCTAAAACAATTATACAGGATGGGATAAAGATTGTCAAACTTTGACAAATGTTCCCAAATCATGTATAATTGAGTTAGCCAAAATCAAGAGCGCTAATTCCCCTTCCCAAGCCAAGGGTTATACACCTTGTGTCATCTAGACAAGTAACAATCTGAGGGTACCCCCCCAACATCCTCCTAAAACTTCTACAAAGGTTTAGCTTAAGCGAAAACGACGGTGGTAGAACGACGTGAGACCTATACAAACCCTCACCTCGTTCACCTCCGGGGATGTTAGGGTAACAAGAACTCGGCTCCAAGCCTCAGAGATGTTTTGGCGAGGTAGGATGGCCGAGTTCTTGGTTGGAGAGCCAACCGATTAGGGCCTGGCAAGTGACGTGGGATCCCAGAAACGAGGTAATGACTCAGATGTCTTCGGAGCGAGAGAGGCTAGAGCAAGAGTTGGAAGAAACTTTAGCCAAAATCGGGCAACTGAATAAAAAGCTAGAGGACAAGGCCGATTATGGTATTGGCAAGGGAGGCTCAACCATTTATGAGTGGGAGTTCAATCTCGCCATGCGACAAAGCTTGGAAGCCAAAGCCAAATCCATCAGGGCCGCATTGCGCAAGATGCAAGATGGAAACTACGGAATATGCGAGGTGTGCGGTCAGGAGATAGATGCCGAACGCCTGGCGGTGCTCCCTCACGCCACTCTCTGTATCAAATGCGCCCAGGCCAGGAAATGACCCCACTTCGGTCAGAAGACCCTCAGCGAACAGAGAGAGGGAAGCTCAAGTAAGGAGTGAATTCTATGTTCAAAATCGGCGATAAGGTAGTTCATCCCTACCATGGAGCTGGCAGGGTAATAGACATCGAAGAGAAGAAGCTCTTGAGGGAGCGCGGGCGTTACTATATAATAGACCTGGTTGCTTGCGAGGGCATAGTGATGGTGCCTATTAATAACATAAAGAAGATAGGCTTGCGGCGAGTATCGGGAAGACGTGCTATTTCACACGCTATGGATGTGTTGGCTTCCACTCCTGATACGCTGTCTAGCGACCACAGGGAGCGACAAGCGCGCGCCCAGGAGAAACTGAATACAGGAGACCTCATCAAGGTGACAGAGGTGGTACGCAATTTAGCCTGGCGCAATCACCAGGGGAGACTGACCATGGCCGATAACAAGCTCTATCATCGAGCTCAAACTTTCCTGGCCGGCGAGCTGGCCCTAGCCAAGGGGATAGAGCTTCAGGAAGCCATGAAGCGTTTGCAGACAGCCTTGGACAATGAGCACTAGCTCTGGTCAGTAGAGATAGTAGAGAGGCGGCGGCCCTTTGCAGAAGTTGCAAGGGGCCGCCGTTTGCTTGGTGAGATTCTCACGATGAGGCTTTAGAGGCGACTGAGATACTGACCCGTGCGGGTGTCCACGCGGACGCTGTCGCCCTCCTCGACGAAGAGAGGCGTAGTGACTTTGAGGCCCGTCTCCAGGGTGACCTGCTTGGTGGCACCGGTGGCCGTGTCGCCAGCGAAGCCCGGCGGAGCCTCAACTACCTTGAGGTCAACGGTAACGGGTAGCACGATGTCAATCGGTTCGCCATCATAGGTGGAGATCTGCAGGGCCATGTTCTCAGTCAGGTAGTCCACGGCATTGCCCAGGATATCGGCCGAGAGGACCGGCTGTTCGTAGGTCTCGGTGTCCATGAAGTAGTAGAGGTGTCCGTCGTTGTAGAGGTACTGCACCCCCCGCAGCTCCAGGCGGACATCATCCAGGCGGTCATCGGGCGAGAAAGTGCGGTCGGTGATCGTGCCTGTGCGCAAGTTGCGCATCTTGACTCGCACGTTCGCGCTGCCCCGTCCGATGAAGGAGTGTTGGTACTCCACCACCTGATAGAGCTC
>CAYNWI010000310.1:0-3452 GCA_964400825.1 uncultured Anaerolineae bacterium
TGGCACACATCTTCCAAGTACCCACGCAAGCTCCCACCTTTGGTAAGATTCAAGACAGTTGTGATCTTCTTCCTGCTCTCCGGTTTCTTCACAGTGGGATCCTGCCCAAGGACTATGAGTTTGATCTCTCCATCTCCGGCAAAGACTTTGGGGATCGAAAGAGAGTTGTCAATGTAACAAGCTAACGATGGATCGTCCTGCACAAACTGCCGAAGCAGAGCTTCTGCTTTGTGGACAACTTGATCACCAATCCCTGCCATCCTCATTCCTCCAGTTCACTGGGAGCTATTTGCTCTCCAATTGATTACTTCTTCCATGGTGGCACTTCCAGCGGCAGCTTCTCGAAGTCAGCGAGCAACGTGGCACGGAGGGCATCAGAGATTGCTCCGGGTATCATGGCTCCAATGGCCTCCGTAGGCCTCGCCGCACCGCCTCAGCCAACGCCTCTGATTGGCGTATCCAGAGTTGGTTGTAGACTTGCATCAGGGCCAGCAGCTCTGAGCGCGCGCTCTCGGCCAACTCGCCCTCACGCTGCTTCCCCAACAACGCGCTCAGCCGTCGTCCCTGTGCCGGCCTCATCTGTGCTTTGGACAACGCGAGCACGTCCTCATCAGAAAGCGAAGAAACTGGCCTCTCCAGTCTGGGCATGGTGTACACTGGGGTCAGCACGACGATCAAGGCATCGGTGAGCATCTCGGACAAGGTCTCGTTGGGTAATGGTTGCCCAACGCCTGGCGTATTCGTACAGCTCTTCAGGTAGTGTCAGGGTCACTTGTGTGTTCATAATCAAGCCTCCTTGCATAGCTTACGGCTCAGAGATGGCAACGAGTTTGGCGCTGACGGTCTCGACGGCGTCAGCATACCACTGCCATTGCAGGTAGTCGTCGTCGGCCTCAAAATCCTCGCTGCCGTGGGCTGTGTAGCGCGCGCGTAAGTCCTCCAGCGTGCAGTCCCACTTGGCTTCCAACTCTCGAATGGCAGCTTGATAACGCGCCAGGCGCCCCAGCAGGATCATGCGGGCATGTTGGCGGGCTGCTGTCAGTGGATTAGGATAGCCCAAGGTGGCGAGGATACTCTCAGTGGTGTAAGATTTTACAGTTGTGTTCATCGGGACCATCCTACTCATGATTGTAGCACACCCCCGCAAACTGTCAAACCAGGCCGATTCGTGATTTGCTGATTTGCGATTTGCCGATTTGTCATCGCTTCCACGGCGGCACTTCGGGCATGAATCGCTCGAACTCGGCGATCAACCTGGCCTCGTAGCCGCCGGCGTACTCCTGGGCCAGGAATTTGTGCAGCCCCTCCTCGTAGAACCGCTGCCACGACTCCTCCTCGTGACCGGGATTGACGGGGAAGAAGAGGGCGTCGTTGGCCCGCGCCGCCCTCAGGTCGCCGGGCGCGTCGCCGATCATCAGCATGTGGTCGGGCGCGTACTGGCCTCTGGTGGCCAGGGCGATGTGCTCGCTCTTCTTGCCCATCTCCTGACCGGCGATGACGCGCACGTAGCGGTCAATGCCGTGCTCCTCCCACTCGCGCTCCAGGGCCTCGTTCGGCGTCTGGGAAACGACGATCATGTCGGCCTTGTCGAACAGAACCTCCAGGCTCTCGCGCACGAAGGGGAAGGGCGGAATGCCGTGCACCATGTCGGCGATGGCGGCGTTGACTGCCAGGCTCCAAGCCAGAGCGCGGTCCAGCTCGGGATCGGGATGCTCGGCCAGGTATGCTCGCAGGCCATCGTTGCTCTTCGGGAACCCCTCGTCGGCGATGAACTCGCGGATGCGGGGCGCTTCGGGAATCTGCACACCTCGCCGCTGCACCTCGGGCCGCTCGCGCAGCAGATCGAACACCATCACCAGCGCTGGCCAGCGGTTGATACCTCGCCATTTGGAATACAGGTTGACGAACTCCGCCGCCTCGCGGGCGTACTTGGAGACAGGCTGCAAGCCCCAGTGCTTGATGATGTTGGGGCAGAAGCACTCCTTGTGCTTGATCTCCATCGTATCGAAAGTGCAGCCGTCCGAATCAATGCCGACGAAGAAATCGAACTTGGGCTGCATTTCCACCAGTGGTCGGGCTGCTTCGTGAACTTCTGTCATTAGCCTACCTCCTGTTGTTGATAGTCATTTGCGATTTGTTGATTCGCTGATTTGCTCACACTCCACTGAAGGCACTGAACCCGCCATCCACCGGCACCACCACCCCGTGGACAAAGGCCGCGCCGGGCGAGAGCAACCACAGCACCGTGCCCATCAGGTCCTCCGGATCGCCGAAGCGGGCCATTGGAGTGTGATCAATGATCGTCCGTCCGCGAGGCGTCAACTCGCCTGTCCCCTCGTCGGTGAGGAGGAAGCGGTTCTGCTCGGTCAGAAAGAAGCCGGGGGCGATGGCGTTGACCCGGATGTGGGGCGAGTACTCCTGCGACAGGTGCACGGCCAGCCACTGGGTGAAGTTGCTCACGGCGGCTTTGGCGGCGGAATAGGCCGGGATGCGGGTCAGCGGGCGGAAGGCGTTCATTGACGATGTGTTGAGAATGACTCCCTCTCCCTGGTCGGCCATCGCCTTGCCGAACACCTGGCAGGGCAGCAGCGTGCCGATGAAGTTGAGGTTGAACACCCACTGCACCGCGTCGGCGGGCAGGTCGAAGAAGGACAGGTCGGACGAGGTGGTGGCCTGTTTCTTGTTGCCTCCCGCGCCGTTGATCAGGATGTCCACCCGACCGAATCGCGCCAGCACAACATCACGAGCGGCCTCCAGACTGGCCTTGTCGAGCACGTCGCATCGCACCGCGAGGGCCTCGCCGCCGGCGGCCACGACGTCATCGGCCACTTTCCGCGCCGCCTCTTCAAACAGGTCCAACACGGCCACCTTGACCCCGACGCGGCCCAGAGCGCGGCTCATCGCTCCACACAGCACCCCACCGCCGCCGGTGACGACGGCCACCTTCCCTGATAATCCAAAAAGGCTCTCCAGATACTTCTCATTCATCTCGCCTCGCCCCTCTCGCCGATTTGTTGATTTGCTGATTCGCTGGTCTCAATCATTACTCCCGGCGCCACCTGGAGACGATAGGTCTTCGATGCGCCTGCCTCGCGGAGAGCTTCCTCCAGCCGCGTGGCGTCCGGCCAGGGCCAGAGGGCGATGATGGTCCCACCGTTGCCCGCGCCGGCCAGCTTGGCTCCCAGCGCACCGGCCTCCAGGGCCGCGGCGATCAGCTTTTCGTTCGATTCGCCAGACCCGCCCAGGTCACGCTGGATGGCGTGGTTCTCATTCATCAAGCGGCCCAACAACGGCCAATCTTCCACGATGAGCGCCTTCTTGCCCGCTCGGGCGATCTCCGTGATTCGCCGGTAGCCCTCCACCACCGCCGCTTCCCCCTCCAGCCAGCGCTCGCGGAGCGGCTTGTGCACCTCGCCGGAGTCATGCCGCAGGCCGGTGAAGCCCAGCACGAA
>CAYNWI010000311.1:0-3442 GCA_964400825.1 uncultured Anaerolineae bacterium
TTTTTTCTTCGTGTTAATTCGTGCAATTCGTGGCTGATCTATGGTGCTCCCTCAAGTTCTGTATACGCCCTTAGGCAGCTTCTGGCTTTCATCATCATTCCCAAATCTTCCACGGCGCGTGGCCTGAGGTCCACATCTCATTCAAGATGCGCAGATCGGTGCGTGTGTCCATGCACTGCCAAAAGCCGTCGTGCCGATAGACGGCCAGTTGCCCAGCGGCGGCCAGTTGCTCCAGAGGCTCCTTCTCCAGGACGCTATCCTCGTCGAGGTAGTCGAACACCTCTTGATTGAAGACGAAGAAGCCGCCGCTCACCAGGCCGGTCACCTGAGGCTTCTCGCTGAAGGCCGTGACCAGGCCCCGACTATCGCTCTGCACCACGCCGAAGCGAGAGAAGGGGTGCACTCCGGTCACGGTGGCGATTCTCCCCATTTCCTGGTGGAACCTCAACAGGGCGGAGATGTCTATGTTGGCCACGCCGTCGCCGTAGCTGGCGAGGAAGGTGTCTTCTTCAATGTACTTCTCGATCCGCTTGATGCGGCCGCCGGTGTGGGTCTCCAGGCCGGTATTGGCCAGGGTGACGGTGAAGTCCTCCTCACTGTGAGTGTCGTGGAAGGCGAGCTCTCGTTCGCACCCCAGAGTGATAGTGAAGTCCCGGGTCATGCACTCGTAGTTGAGGAAGTAGCGTCTGATCATCTCGCCCTTGTAGCCCAGGCACAGCACGAAATCCTGGTAGCCGTAGTGAGCGTAGATCTTCATGATGTGCCAGAGGATGGGCTTGTCGCCGATGGGCACCAGCGGCTTGGGGCGAAACTCCGTCTCGTGCTCCATGCGGGTGCCCCTTCCTCCGCAGAGTATGACCACTTTCCTAGGCGCCATATCTCTCCCTCATTGTTTCCGAGACCCCCGCTGTCAGCTCGAAAGCGCGCTCTGCTGCTTTCTCTGAGAGAGTGCGCAGACCACAGGAGGGGGTGATCAGCGAGGCATGGATGAGATCATCAAAAGTGACGCCCTTCCTCACCAGAAGGTTCATCGCCTCGTGCAAGCGCGCCACCAGGCTCTCCACTGTCTCGTTCATCAAAGCCTTTTCGTCATCGGCGGGGACGATGCCCCAGGCGATGATGCCCCCACGCTTCAGGAAGTCCCTCACCTCCTCGGCGTACAGGGAGAAGGCCTGGGCGTAGCTGTAGGTGTCGAAGCTGATTATCTCTGCCGAGGTGGACAGCAGGACGGACCAGTCGGTGTTGCCGCAGCAGTGGGTGCCTTTGAGCCCTGTGATGCCAGCGAAGACCTCCTCCAGAAGCGTGATCACTTGCTCTTTGTTCAGCGAGATGTGGGCTGAGCCGAACGCGCTCATGTATGGCTCGTCAATGAAGACCATGGTGGTCGGCGCCAGCTTACGTAGCTCCTCTTCCTGCCAGGCAGCCTTGAGGCGGAGGTGCTTGGCCAGGGCGTCGGCCAGGATGTCGTCGTAGAGCACCGGGCGGCGATCCTGATCCACTACGGTGAGTCCCCAACTGATGGGCCCCGTCACCTGACCCTTGATGGCTGCTGGCTGCTGGCTGCTGGCTGATAGGGCCTGGGGAAATGCCGCCAGACCGGCCGCGTAGTCAGCACTTAAGGATCCGTAGCTCAAGTCGTTTGCCAGGTAGGCCAGGTAGAGACGTTCCAGGTCGGGGTCCAGGTCTCTGCCGCGATCCACGTAGATGCGCTTGCCCTCCACTACCACGCCGGGGAAGCCCTCGCTGAACTGAACGTACATGTTCTCCAAAAAGGTGCGCCTGGGAAGCTGTGGCCAGGTGGGAATCTGGGGAAAGTTCTCCAACACCAGCGCACAAGCGGCCTGCGGATCGGTATGGGGAATGCTGCCGATGTGCAGGGGCAACAGGTCAGGCTCAAGTTTTCTCATCATCGGTAACCCCCTTGGCCCTCCTCAGGCCTGGCGCGAAGGGTGGATAGACGATCCCCTTCTCAGTCACGATGCCGGTGACGTAGCGGTGAGGGGTGACGTCGAAGGCGGGGTTGTAAACCGGCACGCTCTCAGGAGCAATGTTGACTCCACTTACGTGGGTCACCTCGGTTGGATCCCGCTCCTCAATGGTGATCTGGTTGCCGGAGGGCAGCGACAGGTCAACGGTCGAGGTCGGGCAGACTGAGTAGAAGGGGATGCCGTTCTCCCTGGCCAGCACAGCTAGCTTGTAGGTGCCGATCTTGTTGGCCACGTCGCCGTTGGCAGCCACCCGGTCAGCTCCCACCAAAACGAGGTCAACCTGGCCAGTGAGCATGAGGTGGCCAGCGGCGTTGTCGGCGACCAGGGTCATGGGGATGCCGTAGCGCATCAGCTCCCAGGCCGTCAGGCGTGCCCCCTGCAACCGGGGCCTGGTCTCGTCCACCCAGACGTGGATGCACTTGCCCTGCTCGTGGGCCGTGCGGATCACCCCCAGAGCGGTGCCGTAGTCCACCGTGGCCAGGGAGCCGGTGTTGCAGTGGGTCAGAACGTTGTCCCCATCTTCGATCAGCTCCGCCCCGTGAGCAGCCATGCGCTGGTTGATCTCCACGTCCTCGTCGGCCATGCGCTGGGCCTCGTCCACCAGGGCGTTCACCATCTGCTCCACCTGGGGGTGTTGAGCTTTTCGCGCCTGCTCCAGCATCCGCTCCAGTGCCCAGGAGAGGTTAACGGCCGTAGGGCGGGTCTTTTGTAGAGTATCGGCCGCGTTCTCCAGGTCGGCCAGCAGCTCGGTGGGGGTCTCCGCCTTGCTCTCTCGTGCGCACAAAGCCAGGCCGAAGGCCGCCGCCGCGCCGATGGCTGGTGCGCCGCGAATGTACATCTCCTTGATAGCCCGCGCCACTTCCCGATAGTCCGTGAACTGAACCACCACGTACTCGCCGGGCAGCTTACGCTGGTCAATCATCTTCACCACGCCGTCGTCCCATTCGATGGTTCGCATGATTGCACATCCTCACCAGACAACAAAAAATCTCTCTTATTCTATGAGAGATAAAGTCGAGATGATCTCTCATCTTCCAGAACGCCGGAACATTGCAGCAAGCGGTGCTCTGCCGGAATTGGCACCTTGTCTGGAAATTGGATATTAGAGATTGGATATTCTAATTTCTAATATCTAATCTCTAATTCCCAGACTGGTTGCCGGGGTTTCGCAGGGCCGGTCCCTCCACCCCTCTGGATAAGAGTGTCCAGATTATCGAATTGTTTGGAGCTTATAGTAACACATCTAAGGTATTTTGTCAAACCAGGGTGTGGCATTCAACTTACACCGATGGCAATTGCTCACCTGCTCCCGCCGGATCGCCGGACTTCGACGTGAGCTCAGTCGAACGATCCGGCGGCTGAGCAAGCTGAATTCGTCTGACTCTAGTCCATCTGGCCTGGATTTGGCAATCCAGGCCGAGCGAGGTGGGCAGTTACCACCGGTGTTCGTGAAG
>CAYNWI010000312.1:0-3431 GCA_964400825.1 uncultured Anaerolineae bacterium
GAATTGCATAGAGTAGCCCGTTACCGTGAAACCACAGAATCCGTCAGAACTAGGAAATTTGTCCTGTACCTGGGTACAGGGTTGAGGTTGTCATTGCGAGCCGCAGGCGAAGCAATCTCCACGCAGCTACTTGGGGATTGCTTCCCTTCGACGAGCTCAGGACAGGCGACGGAAAAGCGTCGCCTCGCAATGACACACTGCTCAACCAGCACTGATACTACCACAGTTTTCACCCTCTGTCAAAGAGGCATGCCAAAATCCCTAACTGGGGTTACAATTGGGGTAACGAGGTAACGAGTAACGAGGCACTCGTTACCTCGTTACCTCATTGACTCGTTGACTCATTACTCAAACAGTGGAGGTGACCATGATTGACGTGACGTGCTTCAAGTGTGGTTGGAAGCTCACCCTCGACGAGAAAGCCACCGCCGCGAGTCTCGCGGAGGCCGAGGGGCTCCTTCCCCGTCATTATGTCGTGGAATGTCCCCGCTGCCGCCAGGCCAACAAAGTGTCGCTCAAGAGAGGGAGGAGACGAGGCCGGGTCGCCAAAAAAGAGTAGGGATTTTGGTCAAATGGTCGGATAGTCCGAGGCCGACCGCCTCACTCAGGCCCTCACCGAACGGGGCGAAACGCTGGAGACAATGCTGCAGGCCCTGCGGGAGGAGCGCGAGCGGTATGCCAGCCAAGATTAGCGCGTTTCTCGACACCAGTGCCCTGTTTGCTGGCATCTGGTCAGCCACGGGAGGAAGCCGTATGATCCTGAAACTGGGCGAGGCGAAAGCAATCCGTTTGCTGGTCAGTCCTCAGGTGCTCGACGAGATCGAGAGCGCACTACGCCGCAAAGCTCCCGACGTGCTGGGGCTGTTGACCTTGCTGCTTGATCGTAGTGGCGTTGAGGTTGTGCCTGCGCCAATACCAGAGGCCGTGCAGGATAGCCAGGCCCTCACCGGCCACCTGGGAGACGCGCAGGTGCTGGCTGCTGCCTGGGCAACCGGAGCAGACTACTTTGTCGCGTTAGACCGGAAGCACTTTCTGGGCAACCCGACCTTGAGAGCCGCTGTCCCATTCCCCGTGGGCACACCGGGCGATCTTCTGGCCTGGTATCGAGCACAGTTGGCCTGAGCACTGCAAATTTGACAACGTGGGCCTTTTGTTGTATAATGACTGCCAGTCAGTAAATGACCGCAGGTTTGCAGCAGGAAGGCCACGGGATGACGACAGCACAGCGGCGTGCTCGCGAGAAGGCGAGAAGGCAACAGGAAATCTTAGAAGCCGCCAGGGAGGTCTTCTTTGAGAAGGGCATCCATCAGGCAACGGTGGATGATGTGGCCGCTCAGGCCGAAGTTAGCAAGGGAACAGTGTATCTTTACTTTCAGAGCAAGGAGTCTATCCTTGCTCATTTGCTTTTAGAGGGCCTGTCTATCCTGCTGTCGCAATTGGAAGCCGCCTATGCCCCCCAAGAACCGCTATCCGCCGAGAAACACCTCCGCCAATTAGTGGAAGCGTATTGGCAATTCTCTCAGACTTGTCCCGACTATTTCCGCCTGCTGCTGGCCCTGGACCGGGGGCGCTTCCGGGAAAGGGTGTCGGCCGAGATGTATCAGCGGATCCTGACGGAGAGTACAAGAGGATTGAAGCTGGTGGCAAGGGCTATCCGGCAAGGGATAGAGAAAGGCGTATTCACCGCTGATGACCCTTTGCTGGCCGCTGGCGTGCTCTGGGGGGGCCTCAATGGGGCACTCACCCTGATGGCCAACCCTGTCCGGCAGGAGATGATACCCGTGGGGCCTAAAGAGGTGTACGACGCAACCTTCGAGCTTTTCCTGCGCGGCCTGCAAACTAACAATCGTTAATCTGATAATCGAGGAGGAGAAAATGAAAGAAGTGGTAATCGTCGAGGGAGTGCGTACCCCCATCGGCAGCCACGGCGGGGCCTTCAGAGACCTGCCCGCCCAGGACCTGGCCGCCATCGCCATGCGAGAGGTGATCAAACGCACGGAGCTCGACCCCAATCTCATTGACGACGTCATCCTCGGCTGCATCGGCCAGTACTCCGACGCGCCGAACATCGGCCGCGTGGCAGCGCTGATGGCCGGTATCCCCACCCACGTGCCCGGCTACACCGTGCAGCGCAACTGCGTGGCCAGCATGCAGGCCATCTCCTGCGCCTACCAGGCCATTCAGGCCGACGACGGGGAGGTCTTCCTCTGCGGCGGCACGGAGAGCATGAGCACGGCCCCCTACGTGGTACGCGGGGCGCGGTGGGGACTGAAGCTGCGCCACACCGGGTTCACCGACTCCCTGTGGGAAGGCCTGACCGATCCAGTCTGCGACGTGATCATGGGCTACACAGCGGAGAACCTGGCCATGATGTACGGCATCAGCCAGGAGGAGCAGGACAAGTTCGCGGTGCAAAGCCACAAGAAAGCCTTCCGCGCCACCAGGATGGGCAAGTTCGACGACGAGATCGTGCCGGTGCGGGTCTCCAAGAAGGTGGCTGGGCAGGAGGTAGCCTACGAGAACATCGTCCACGACGAGTGCATTAACCCGGCCCTCTCGGTTCAGAAGGCCGGCCTCTATCCCACCGTGTTCAAGCGGGGCGGAACCGTCACTCCCGCCAATGCCTGCCCTATCTCGGACGGGGCAGCGGCGGTGCTGGTGATGACCGAGGAGAAGGCCAAAGCGTTGGGCTACGAGCCTATGTGCTACATCCGCAGCTATGCCTACGCCGCCGTGCCGCCAGAGATCATGGGCATCGGCCCGACCAAGGCCGTCCCCAAGGCGCTGAAGAAGGCGGGGCTGAAGCTGACCGACATTGACCTCATCGAGCTCAACGAGGCCTTCGCCGCCCAATCCATCGCTGTGGGCATGGAGCTGGAGAAGGACGGCTGGGACTGGGACAGGGTCAACGTCAACGGTGGGGCCATCGCCCTGGGCCACCCGGTGGGCTGCACCGGCACCCGCATCGTGGTCACTCTGCTCCACGAGATGATCAAGCGCGACGTGAGCCTGGGCCTGGCTACGGCCTGCGTGGGTGGCGGGATGGGCGGCGCGATGATCATCGAAAGGAAGTAGATTCGGGATTCGTAGATTCGGAACTCGTGGATTCGTGACGAATCCCGAATTTACGAATGTACGAATGTACCGACTTACGAACATGAAAGGGGAAAGTTACATGGCTGATACAGCGTTATACAAAGATAAGAAGGCTCGCCAGGCGTTCATCGCCAAGAGCAAGGAGATTTTCGAGGGGATCAAGGGCGAGCTGCAAGGCCAGGAAGGGGTGGTGGCCATCGAGCCTGAGAGCGGGGACTACTTTGTGGGCCAGACGTTGGGAGTAGCCAACGATGCGGCCTTCGCCAGGCACCCCGACGGCTGGGTGTATTTCGTGCGCCTCGACGACCCGGAAGCGGCGATAATGCTGGTGACGT
>CAYNWI010000313.1:0-3426 GCA_964400825.1 uncultured Anaerolineae bacterium
CTTGGCTCCGGATAGATGTTTCAAGATGGTGACGTAGCTCTTGGCTGGAGCATGGTGGCATTCGTCGACCACAACCAGATCAAAGTCACCCACTGCCGCGAGCCTCTTTTCCCTGCGCAGCGTTTGCACGGATCCGACCACGAGCCTGCAGTGCTTGGAGCTTCTCAGATCTGCCTGCTCGACCTCGACTGGTTCCTCGGTGATCCATTCGAGCTGCTTCACGGTTTGCTGGATGAGCTCATCGCGGTGGGCAAGAACCAGGACCCGTCCTTTCCAGTACTTCGCCAGCATGCAAAACAGGTAGGTCTTGCCGAGACCCGTGGCTTGCACGACCAGGGTGGAGTCGACCGACCGAAGCTTCTCCAGGACGGCCTCGTACGCTTCCCGCTGGTACCACCGGGCGCCATCCGGATCGTCGTCACCGAACAGATCAGCTGGCGGTGGGGTCTTGTGTTGGCTGGGCTGGAACAGGGCTAGTTGCATGAATCAGATCCCCTTGATTGTGCACACAGTCCTCGCAAAGAACCTCCGAGGTGGACGTGGGCAGTGGATGGGTTGGGCCATGGGGTCCCATGAAAAACCAGAAGTCAGGTAGTTCCTCGTTGTCCCTGGGGTTGACGCTGCGTCGAAACTTCGCGGTCTTATTGCACTTCTCACAGCAGACCTCCCAACCCAGTTGGTTGCATGGCCACCCGGTGGGCGCGCGCTTCATCCGAACAGATCCATGGGCTTGTGTTGAGGTTCTGGCTCGTCGTCCACACGTTCTTCGGCGTCGACGATCTCTCCGTCCACCATCACCTTTGGGTTTTCCTCGTCGAGTAGCTCTCGGGGGATCCCGGACATCTGCCCCTCGCCGAGCCAGCCCGAGCCGGAGCACGCTTCGCAGTCTTCGACCAGTGGTTCGAGAGCCTTGCAGTAGGGACACACGGTGGCCGGCTTCAGGGTACGCAGCTGTGCGGCGAGGGAATCGGCGGCTGAGACCAGGTGTTGCTGTGAAACCCTGGGCAGTGGGCCGGGCATGGACTCCAGGTGGTGCTTGGCTTGACGGACCATTCGCAGGGCGGTTTCGATCTGTGCTGCCGTCTCCACCAGCTTGACCATCCACCCCTCGTCGGGCTCTACCCCAAGGGTTTCTACCTGTGGACCCACGACGAGCTCAGAGAAGGCGGGGCGGCCCGCTTTGAGGGGAGGTTTGCCGGCGGCACGCCGCGCGCGGCTCTCGTACACCCGAAGGGTTTCAGGGGTGACCCCTCGGATGCTCGCCACGATGTTGCGTGCCACGACGCGTGCCGTGGTTGGCCGGCCGTTTGGTTTCCTTGGTATCGGGTCGGTCTCCCGGATGCGGCGGCTCATGAGCTCCACGAGCTCCGTGGCGATCCGGTTCTGCTCGTCCGCTGAAACGTTGTGCCGGCGGTGCAGGTTCTCCGAGCGGCTCATGAGGGCCTTGTCGAGGTCGTCACATTCCACCCACCTGACCCACACCCTGGTCTGCTTGCCGCGGATGGCCGCCGCGAGCCGCCGGCGCCCGGCAATGATCGCGTGGTCGCTCTTGCGCATGATGACCGGGTGGGCCTGCCCAATGTCCCGGATCCCCTCAGCCAGGCCGACGACTGAGGGGTCCTGAATGAGCTCCCTCAGGTCCCCGGGTAGCCGAAGACTCTTGATTGCCACCTTGCGAAACCCGAGGTCCTTGATCATTTCTTGCTCCACTTCATCTGGTTGTAGGGTGCACCGCGCCGCACGAACACCTCGGCCTCTTGCCCCAGCTCACTCCGGAGCCTGGCGAGATCTACCGACTCCCGACCCCGGCACTGGATCGGGCGCCACCGCTTGTTGCTTTCTGGATCGTAGATCCCACCGTTGCGTTCAGCGAACACCTTGAGGTTGTCGTACGCCGCCTTGAACACGTCCCTGCCACGGAGAGTGAGCTGCAGTGCCTCAAGAGCCTTGGCATTGTCGATCTCTCCGGGACGCATCCGTGACAGTGCGGACATCTGGTCTTCGGTGGGGGGCAGCATGTACTCGGGGCAGTGCATTCTCCCGTAACAGTTCTGGCAGTGCGGCCCCATGACAGGCTGCCCCTCGTTGGTGGCCGCGTGGATGATAACGTCTAGCAGTTTCATCGCCTCGACCGATTCGAGCTCGATGTACCGCTCGGACCAGTTCCAGACCCCGTCCTCTGCGATGTACAGTCCGCACGTGTACCCATCACAAGCCATCTGGCTCGCGTAGGCCATACCGTAGGAGTGACACTGCAGGGTTTCGGGGCCGTCCACCGAGGTCCATTGGGACTTTTTGATGTCACCGATGTAGGCTACCCGTGTGCCGTCTGAGAACTGGTGCACCCAAGCCATGTCCAGGTGACCTACGGACACGCACGTTGGATCATCCGGTGAGCAAGAGAGCCCGTCTCCGTCGAGCGCTACCTCGAGTTCCTTCTCGGCCTTGCGGTACTCGAGCACCACTGTCTCGCCCATGGCCTTGAAGTGAATGTCCGGGGGGCCGTACAGCCCAGCGGATGATCTCCAGTGCTCCACCTCTTGGCGTGCGTCTGCTGGCAGGGCCATGAGCCTGGTGTTCGCCGACGGGTCCCCGGCGCACAGGGCGTGGAACACCGAGCTCTTGAGAGCCGATATCCCGGAGCCGTGTTGCTCGTTGAGCACGGGGGCCAGAGGGCAGATTGCCGCCAGCCCAAGGCTACTCATTCGGTGTCCCATCATACTCTCGCTTTCGGGTCTTGCTCCATGGCCTCGATGAGCTTTTCGCACCCATCGAAGTCGAGCTTCTTGGGGTCTTCGAGTCCGAGCGTCTTGTAGACGTACCTGCGAAGCCGCTTACGCAAAGCGTCCTCGTCCTGCCCACCCCAGATGATCTGTGCGAGCTCCTGGATCCTTGCCACCTGCTCTTCTGTTCGAGGCTTGGACTCGGTGCTCTCGTGTGACGCTTCCTCGGGGCGCTCGGTGTCCCCTGCGGTTTCCTCTGCCACGTCCTCCTGTGACTTGCCCACGTAGACTGTGATGTCTCCCTTTTTAGCCGACCCGCACCGGCTGCGCTTGGCGGCCAAGGTCAGGGCGTAGGCAACCGTATTGTCGTTCACCTGTGGGTTGCCGTGGTGGGCGTTGAACGCCGCTGTCACGTCGGCAACGGTGGCCAGTTTCGGTCTTCCGTTGTCCCCAACGATGCGGTCGAGCGCGGCCGCAACCATCTCCACCATCTCGTCCGACAGGGCCGGGGTTGCCCTCTGCTCCTTGGCTACCGCTGGCTTTGGCTGCTCCCTTCTGGGCTTGTGCTGTACAGGTTGCCGCTGCAGCAGGCCACTTTACTTTCAGCGGAACAGAGGCAGGAAGTATCGTTTTGTTAGCCGCAGGAGTTGGTATAACACCGCTTATGTCTATCCTCCGCTACCTGACGGATCTGAATTGGGCA
>CAYNWI010000314.1:0-3412 GCA_964400825.1 uncultured Anaerolineae bacterium
CTGGGCGGCACCCTCGATCCGCTGCTGGACGCCGTCAAGAGCGGCGCGATCAAGGGCATCGCTGGCGTGGTGGGCTGCAACAACGTCAAGATCAAACACGACTACGGCCACGTCAACCTGGTCAAGGAGCTGATCAAGAACGACGTGCTGGTGGTAACAACGGGCTGCAATGCCATCGCCACCGCCAAAGCCGGCTTGATGCTGCCAGAGGCGGCCGAGCAGGCGGGCGAGGGGCTGAAGGCTGTCTGCCAGGCGCTGGGCGTGCCGCCGGTGCTGCACATGGGTTCCTGCGTGGACATCAGCCGCATCCTGGTGGCTTGCGCCGCCATCGCCAACGCGCTGGGAGTGGACATCAGCGATCTGCCGGTGGCCGGCGCCGCTCCGGAGTGGATGAGCGAGAAGGCGGTCAGCATCGGCGCCTACGTGGTCTCCAGCGGCATCTTCACCGTGCTGGGCACCGTACCGCCGGTGCTGGGCAGCCCTGTCGTGACCGAGCTGCTCACCCAGGGCGCGAACGGCGTCGTCGGCGCCGCCTTCGCCGTCGAGCCTGACCCCTTCCAGGCCGCGCAACTGATGATTGACCATATTGATGAAAAGCGGGCGGCGTTAGGAATTTAAAAGTATGAAACGTGAAACGTGAAGCGTAATGTTCACGTTTTACGTTTCACGTTTCACGTTTTACGGAGGTGACTATGCCATTCATCGCTCAACCACCGCCCCCTGCCGGGGGCGCGTTGTTGACCAGGCTGCACGCCATCAACGCCGAGCACGGCTACCTGCCCGAAGAGGAACTGCGCCACGCGGCTGACGAGTTGGGCGTGCCGTTGAGCCAACTCTACAGCACTGCCTCCTTCTACGCTGCCTTCAGTTTCCAGCCGCGCGGACGTCACACCATCCGGGTCTGCCTGGGAACGGCCTGCTACATCCGGGGGGGCGAGAAACTGTTGGAGAAACTCGAAGCGACCCTGGGGGTGAAACCGGGTGAGACCACCGATGACCTCGCCTTCACCCTGGAGACCGTGTACTGCCTGGGATCGTGCAGCATGTCGCCGGTGGTGCGGGTGGACGGGGACACCTACGGCCGACTTAGAGCCGACCGCCTCCCTCGCATCCTGAAGAAGTATCAAGCAGTGGAGGAGCAGGCGGCATGAAAGTACACACTCGCTCCGACTTAGAGAAACTGAGCGCCGAGGGCCTGTCCACCCTCTACCCGTCCCAGCCAAGAATCAGCGTGGGGATGGCGACCTGCGGCCTGGCGACGGGGGCCGCCGAGGTGTACGATGCCCTGCGCGACGAGGCCGCGGCACGCGGGCTGGACGTCGTGCTCGTCGCCACCGGCTGCCTGGGCTATTGCCAGCAGGAGCCGTTGGTGGATGCGCGGGTGCCAGACCAGGGCCACGTCCTCTACGCCCGCGTGACGCCCGACCGCGCCCGCGACCTGATCGCCGCCCTGGCGGAGGGCGAACTGCCAACCGAGGGTGCGCTGGCCGTCATGCCCCCAACCCCGACCCCTCCCCCAACTCTGGGGGAGGGGACTGCCCCCACCCCCGGCCCCTCCCCCAACTCTGGGAGAGGGGAGTCCTTCCCCCCCAGGGTTGGGGGGGACCGAGGGGGGGCGGCCCTCACCCCCGACCCCTCCCCCAACTCTAGGGGAGGGGAGTCCTTCCCCCCCAGGGTTGGGGGGGACCGAGGAGGGGCGGTCTTGCCTAACCTCAACGAACTGCCTTTCTACGCCCGCCAGCACAAGATCGTTCTGCGCAACAGCGGCCTGCTCGATCCCACCAGCATTGAGGAGTATGCCGCACGGGGAGGCTGCCAGGCGTTGGCGCGTGTCCTGCTGGACCTCACACCGCCAGGAGTGATTGACGAAGTGCTTGGCTCCGGGCTGCGTGGGCGGGGAGGAGCAGGCTTCCCCACCGGCCTCAAGTGGCAAATTTGCCGCGATGCTGCGGGAGAGCCCAAGTACGTCATCTGCAACGGCGACGAAGGCGACCCTGGAGCGTACATGGACCGCACCGTGCTGGAGAGCGACCCCTACAGCGTCATCGAGGGGATGGTCATCGGCGGGTACGCTATCGGCGCCCGCGAGGGGTACCTGTACGTGCGCGACGAGTATCCGCTGGCCGTGGAGCGCGTCACCCAGGCCGTGGCCCGCGCCGAGGAACTGGGGCTGCTGGGCGAAAACATCCTCGACTCTGGTTTCGACTTCACCCTCCAAGTCGTGCGTGGGGCAGGGGCCTTTGTGTGCGGCGAGGAGACGGCGCTCATCTCCTCCATCGAAGGGGGATTGGGTGAGCCCCGTCCCAGGCCGCCCTTCCCGGCGATCAGCGGCCTGTGGGGGAAACCCACCGTCATCAACAACGTCAAAACGCTGGCCACTGTGCCCATGATTATCAGCCAGGGCGCTGACTGGTACGCCGGCATCGGTGCGGAGGGGAACGCGGGCACGGTCGTCTTCTCCCTGGTGGGCAAGGTGGCCAACACCGGCCTGGTGGAGGTGCCACTGGGCACGGCGCTGGGCGAACTGATCGAGGACATCGGTAGAGGTGGACTGAATGGCAAGCAGGTGAAAGCTGTGCAGACCGGCGGCCCGTCGGGGGGATGCCTACCAACCGCTCTCTACAACCTGCCGATCACCTACGAGAACATGACCCAGGCCGGCTCCATCATGGGCTCCGGCGGCATGGTGGTGCTGGACGAGGACACCTGCATGGTGGACGTGGCGCGCTACTTCCTCCGCTTCACCACCGCTGAATCGTGCGGCAAGTGCACGCCCTGCCGTGAGGGCACCCGCTACATGCACGAGATCCTCACCCGCATCGTCGAAGGTGAGGGGACACTGGAGGACCTGGAGTTGCTGGAGGAGGTCGCCGAGTGGGTCAAAGCGGCATCGCTGTGCGGGCTGGGCCAGACGGCTCCGAATCCGGTACTCTCGACGTTGCGCTACTTCCGCGACGAGTTCATCGCCCACATCGTGGACAAACGCTGCCCGGCGGGTGTCTGCAAATCCCTGGTCCGCGCCCGCTGCGCCAACGCCTGTCCCGCCGAAGTGGACGTGCCCGCCTGGCTGACACTGGTGGCCCAGGAGCGCTACGCCGAGGCCATTGAGGTGCATCGTCGTAAGAACCCCTTCGCCCTGGTTTGTGGCCGCGTCTGCCCCGCGTTCTGCGAGCAGCACTGCCGCCGGGGCGAGGTTGACGAGCCGGTGGCCATTCGTCAGGCCAAGCGCCTCATGGCCGATCACGAGATGGCGCATCCCTGGACGCCGCCTAAGCTGGAGGAGCCTAAGGCCGAGCGCGTGGCCGTCGTTGGCGGCGGTCCGGCGGGCCTCACTGCCGCGCTGCAACTGGCTCAGAAAGGCTACCCGGTCACCATCTTCGAGAGGCTTCCCGTCCTGGGCGGGATGATGGCC
>CAYNWI010000315.1:0-3374 GCA_964400825.1 uncultured Anaerolineae bacterium
TTCATCAAAGTGAGCTTGACATCGCTGGCCAGTTGCTGGTCGTACACCTGGGCGACTAGAGCCGGCAGGCCAGGATTCAAGTATGGGTGGTGGAGAGCAGCCAGTTCAGTGGCGTCCACGACCTGCAATCCGGCCAGGGCGTCCAGGCCCAGGCAGGTGAGCACCGACTCAATGAAGCTCAGCCCCTCCACCACGCGCACGCCCATCTCCTGCCGCCTGGCCAGAGCCAGGATGCGCTGCACCGATTCTTCGCCTACCAGAGGATGGCCGGGCACGGCATAGACCACACCTTCGGGGCGCGCTCCTAGCTCCATGATCTGGCGAGCTATCTCATCGTAGACCTCGGCGAAGGTTTCTTTCTCCTCGTAGAGATGATCGAAGAAGCGGAGAGAAGGTCCCGCCGGCAGGGAAGACACCGTGGGATGGCGGCCGGTGCGCAAATAGACCTCTCCCGCCTCCCGCAGGACTTGCTGAGCCTCTAAAGTCAATTGCTTTGGATCGCCCGGCCCCAGGCCGACGATAGTTATTCCCTGTTTCATCTCGCCTCCTCTTGAGGGTGGAGTGCGGACGCAAGTCCGCAGGCTTGCGCCTGCACTCCGCCCTCCCAATTCTCAAGTCCTGATTATAGTGCAAAGTGGCGATTATGCAAGAGCTCACTCCAAAATGGCGATGCGCGTGAGCGTATCACGTTGGGGACATACAGGTAGGTGAAACTGGGCTTTGAGCTCCGTAAAAGGGACGAAAAAGGGACTTGCGTCTGCCCATAATGGATTTGAGCCAACCCGCGAAATAGGGTACAATGTACCCTCATCCCATAAAGATCGCGAGGTTGGCTCTCATGTATTGTACCACAAAACTCCCGATTGTTCAACTGGCTCGTGTGCGTCTGCACGCCCTGGTAGTGCTCAGTATCCCTGTCCTGGCCGTGGTGGGGCATATGCCGGACAGTGAGGCGGGCTGGGTCACCTGTCCGCCTCAGGTGGTGATGGTCACGGCGGCGAGTCGGCAGTATCGGCTGCGTGGACACCTGGGGCGAGACGGCGTCAGCCGTGGCGGTGACCGCTGGCTGCATCTGTTGCACACCTGTCACATTCCGCTGATGCGCAGCTTGCTGCTGTGGGCCTTGTGGCATCTGGGTGGGCAAGTGGGGCCCCCTTGGATCAGGATGGTTCCAGGGGTGCTGTGGTTGTGGCAGCGTGGGGGGGTGCTCTGGCCCTGGCTGCGGCGTCAGCCGGAATGGCGAGGAGTGAGTTGGCTGTTGTGTCAAGCTCAGCGCTTGTCGATGGTGGGCCACCTGGGTCTGGCCTTGGGCACGCTGCTGCGGGGAGGGCTTGGAGTGAGTTTCACGCCAGCGGCGCAGGGTGGCGGGCCGCTCCAGTGCCCCTGGGCGCTGGGCCTGGGCTGCGTGGCCTGCGGTCGGGAAGAGTCCTGGGCCGAAGTGGTGGAAGAAGAGGATGGGAGCTACACCGCCACCATCTGCGGCCACTACACTCTTCACGTGGCTGGGGATCACCCCTTTCGGATACGACTGCTGATGCACTTCCTGCGTCTGCTGGAAGGGCCAGGGCCTCAGCGGGGTGGACGCCGCACCCGCGACGGACGGACGCCCTTCATTGCTCAGGAGAAGCTGGCGGCCTGGTTCGAGATGCCTCAACCCGATATCAGCCGCAACGAGAAGTACTGGTTGGATGGCGATTGGGCCAATTTGCTGAGCTTGAAGACGGCCGAGGTGTTGACGGGCGAGTTGATGGCCCGTATCGTGGCCGTCTTTGCCACCTTCCCCTGCTGGGGGGTGGAGAAAGTGCACCAGCATCTGCAAGGGCAAGGGGTGGCGGTCAGCGAGCAGCAGGTACGGCAGGCGGCGGAGCAGAGCGGTTGGTCTCAGTTGCGTCAGGAGTTGGTGAAACGCTACCACCTGACGGCGGAGAGCATTCGTCCTCGAGACAGATGGCTGGCAGAGCAGTTGTTGGCCCAGATTGGAGTCTTGCTGGGCAAACTAGAGATGGGGGAGGGGCTGACGCCAGAGGAGCAGATAGTGGTGGCGGATCTGCAGGCTGTGGCGGCCGAGGCGGGGGTGGTAGCCCAGCCGCCGCTCGAGGCTCTGCCCTGGTTGATGCGGGTGGAACGGGTGGTGTTTGGTCACTGGGAAGAGGTGACCGACGGCACGGTACGTTGCATCTACTGTGGTTCGGCCTACGTGTCGCGCAAGAGCAGGAAACCTCGTTTGAAGAAGTACTACGATGCTGAGGGGAACCTTCAGACGGTGGAGGTGTATCGCTACTACTGCCACAACGAGGCTTGCTCCAAGAAGAGCTTCACTAACCTGCCACCAGGGCTGGTGCCCTATTCCCGCTATCGGACAGAGACCCGCCTGCTGGCGATGCAGATGTATGTGTGGGGCTACAGCACCTATCGGCGGACGGGGCAAGCGTTGGGGGTGGCCAGCCTGACAGCCTACCGCTGGGTGAGTGCCTGGGGATATGAGTTGTTGTCGGTGGCCGCGTTGTTCGGGGTAGTGAGGTCCAGTGGGGTAGTGGGCATTGATGAGAAGTACGTGCTGGTGCCCAAGAACGACAAGCCGGAAGGGGACATGCGGCGCTGGATGTACGTCTACTTGGCGGTGGATGTCTACACCTATGATCTGTTGCACATCGCCATCTACCCCTACAACGACAAAGACAGCGCCCAGGCCTTCCTGCTGGCCTTGCGGGCCAAAGGGTATCACCCACGGGTCATTGTGACCGACCAGCGTCAGGACTATGGACCCCTCATTGCCCTGGTTTTCCCCGCAGCTCGACATCATGAATGTATCTTCCACGCCTTGCAAAACGTGCAAGACGACTTCGAGGAAGTCTACGGAGCCGACTAGGCCGAGACTCATCCTGAAGCTGAAGTGCTCAAGCAAGAGGTCTACCACATCTTCGATGCCAGGACCAAACGCACAGCGCAGAAGCGGTACGACAAAGTGATGGTCTTGCGGGAGCGCTACGTGCAAGAGACCCTTGCCGCAGCGACTATCTTCGACTTCCTGGAGCGGCACTGGCCTACTTTGGTCAACGGCATCGAGAGTCAAATCGTACCCAGGACCAACAACACCGTGGAGTTGGTCATTCGGCGATTTGACCAGCACTACCAGAACTTCTGTGGCTTCGATACCATCGAGACCGCCCGGCTGTTCCTGGGCGTCTTCGAGAAGATATACCGCTTCACCCCCTTCTCACAAGATGCCCAGCCCAGGATTCGGGGCAAGTGCCCGCTGGAGTTGGCCGGCTACGACATCAGCCAGGTGCCCATGGCTTCCCTCTGCACCGGCCTCAGTGTTACCTGGCCTCTGGAGGTGGCTAAGAACCTTGTCCCCAACTCGTGACGGTCGC
>CAYNWI010000316.1:0-3367 GCA_964400825.1 uncultured Anaerolineae bacterium
CTGGCATAGGCGACTTCACTGTCCAGGGATTTCCTTGCCCATCGTCCTGGCTGGGCACGTATTCCTCGTTGGTGGCCAGATCGTCCTGGCCGTCATACCCCCCTATTACGTAGATCTTGCCGTCGGCTACGGCGGCGCCAGCAAACCCTCGCGCGGTGGGCATGGGGGTCTTGGCCGTCCAAACGTCTTGCGCTGGATCGTACTCGTAGACCGAATCCAGGTAAGCGGAGCCATCCCAGCCGCCGAATAGATACAGCTTGCCCTCCAGCGCGGCCAGGGCGTAGGCACTCAGGGCCACCGGCAGGGGAGCTCTGGCTTCCCAGGCGTTGGTTTCTGGATTGTAGGCCTCGACGACGGCGGTTGGACTTCCGGAGAGGGTACGCCCACCGGGCACGTATATCTCGCCCCCGATGAGGGCGGCGGCTACGTCGGCCACCGCGGTGGGCTTGTCGGCCAGGGTCGTCCAGTCGTCGGCCTCTGGATCGTATCTTCCGACCGCCTCGCTCGCGCCATCGGCCGATTCCCCGCCGATGGCGTAAACGCGGCCCTCGTAGGCGACAAGAGCCAGTCCCTGGCGAGGAGTAGGCAGGGGAGACCTGGCCTGCCAGCGCTGCACCGACGCGCTCACCGTGGCGGCGACTGATTCAGGGGTGAGCAGGGCCGAATTGCGGGAGGAGCGAATGACTGCCTGGGAGATTACCGCGATCACCAACACGAACACCGCCACTATCGCTATCCCAAGCTGCCAGGTGAATCGAAGCCTTGGTTGCGGCCCTTCCTCTTCCTCGGGCAGTTCAACGCCCTCGATCCAGCCCTCCTTGATAGCGTGGAGGGTGGCCTCGGTACGTGACTGTACCTCCAGCTTGGTGAAGATATTTCTCAGGTGAACCTTTACCGTGTTGACGCTGATGAAGAGCTCGCGGGCGATCTGCTGATTGCTGGCTCCGGTGGCCACCAATTGCAGGACTTCCAGCTCGCGTTCGGTAAGGTTCTCAGGCTCGTTAGCCACTGTGATTCAACCCCCTAAAGTCCTCTATATTATGGCACAAAATCCATTTGAAATCAAACTCGTGGCTTTCAAGTTCAATTGACAAATTTCTGCTTGTTTAGTATAATTAAAATCGTCGTCAAAAGGTCTGAGGAGGGTCGCCCCGCTGAGGGCCCAAGACGCCGCCAGCTATCCTCGCTATGTTTCCTCACAAGTATCAGTGGATCCAATCTTGATGTTATTCCGTAGACTTTATCGGAATTAAGGTGACAGGCACCTGGAGAATCTGTTATTTCCAATAATGTCTCGTATTTAAGTGGAAGTTAGCTTGCGTTGTAAAGGGCGTTCCTTTGCCCGTTGATGTCCCAGGCTACTTTTCGTTCGTGGGAACGCGCTCCGGACCTTTCTGAGGAATCTACACACGAGGGGGGTGATGAAACGGAAAACACAATCACAATGGTTCAGTAACGTCCGATTATGATAAGACACCAAGAATCTCGAATATCTTCAGGAGGAAGAATTACCATGAGTAGAAAAATTCTATTGATGCTGGCAGTTGCGATGATTGCGAGCATAGTGTTAATCACGCCGACGACGGCAGATAGGCCGGTGGTGACAAAGCCCCCAGCGCCAGATACACCGGAAATAGAACATGGCATGGGTGCGATCTTCACGCCGCCAGAGATCATGAAGACCTTCCCGAGGCTGCCGCTCGACACGGCGAAAGTAGTTGGAGCCGCGCAGTTGCCTACTGTGGTTGATCACAGCGCGGGCTTGCCGCCCGTGGGTGACCAGGGCCCCAAGGGCACCTGCGTGGCCTGGGGTACGACCTACTACTACCGCACGTATCAGGAAGGGGTGGAACATGGTTGGGACCTGTCCCTTCCGGATGGCAGCGCCGATCCAGACCACGTCTTCAGTCCGGCGTGGACGTTCAGCATTGGCGGTAACCTGGACGACGACTGTTCTGGCATGATGACCTCGGCCGCGTTCTCAATCTTCGAAGAACGAGGCGCGACCACGCTGTCCGTTATGCCGAACGTGTACAGTCCCTGGTATCAGCCGACGGCTTTGCAGGAGGGAGCTGCCTTCCCCTACCGCGCGTTAGCCTTCGACCTCACTGGTTACCCTGCGTACGTATACCAGCGCTGGCTAAGTGGCTATTACTCCCCCTACGGCTGGACCCCGCCAGAGGGCGACATTTTTAGCATCGCGGTCAACGTGCCTGATGGGTTCCATGATCCTATAGGCACCTGTCCCAACATGTGGGTCGACCCGGCAGCGATTGCGACCCAGTCCAGCGGGGGTGGGCATGTGATCGCTGTCATTGGCTACAGTGACACCATCACTTTCACTGGTGGCATCTCGCCTACTGCAGTATACACTGGTGGGTTCCAGATCATCAACTCGTGGGGCGCGGACTATGGCTGCGATGGCAAGGTCTGGTTCCCCTACGACGCATGGGATGCCACGCTGGGCGATGGTAGCTACTTTGTCCGCGAACAATGGGGTATGATCAACCTGGCTAACTATTCCATCTCTGGACAGGTGACGGACGGCGGCGTGGGTCTGGAAGGCGTCGAGGTTCGCCTGAACAACAACCCCTACCTGGCAACCACGACTGACGCCGACGGGAACTACACCCTGACGCCCGGCTACGGCGATTACACGATCACGGTCAAGCCTCTCATGGAAGGCTACACCTTCGATCCTGTGGTTGCCTCTCTCGAAGCAGTGGAAGCAGACACCACGGGCGTTGACTTCGTGGCCATGACTGCTGCCCCGGATCTGGCTAGTTCGACCAAGACGGTTGACCATCCCGTGCTTCCCAACACGACGCCGCCGGAATTCACGGTGAGCGTGAATAGCACCGGCGCGGGGACCAGCTTCTCGCTCGAAGACCCAATCCCGGCCGATACGACCTACGTGGCCAACAGCGCGCAGGCAGCCTGGGGCACAGTTCACGCTGAGGGCGACCTCATGGCCTGGGAAGCGCTTCCCTCCACACTGAACACGGAGCGCTACGGGCTCTCTGCCGAGGTCGGGCAGGATTCGGGGGGAACGTACTACGTGTACGCCATCGGCGGACATGACACGACAACTGACCAGACGCTGGACACGGTGGAACGGGCAGCCATCAACCCGGATGGTAGCCTGGGAGCGTGGGAGGTGATGTCGGATACTTTGAACACGCCTCGCGCCTTCTTCGATACCGCTGTGCTCGACATCGGCGGCACAGACTACATCTATGTGGTCGGCGGTGGTCAGGGGTACACGGCTACGCTCGAATCTGTGCCTGGGCTTCACACGGATCTCGATACAGTGGAGCGAGCACCGGTCAACGCGGACGGCACAGTCGGGCCCTGGGAGACGCTGGCT
>CAYNWI010000317.1:0-3328 GCA_964400825.1 uncultured Anaerolineae bacterium
AGCCGACCTGGTCATCGCCAGGGGGCAAGCCAACTACGAGACGCTGAGCGAGGAGGGAGAGCGACTCTTCTTCCTGTTGAAGGTCAAGTGCCCGGTTATCGCTCGCGACGTCGGTGCGCAGACGGGCAGCGTCGTCTTGAAATGGGGTAGTGGGGGTAGGAACAAGACATTCGGAGAGAGGAGGTGAATGAGATGCCAGCTTTTGATGGAACCGGACCCAGGGGGCTGGGTCCCATGACCGGACGCGGGGAGGGATATTGCGCCATAGCGTTCCCCTCGCCTGGAACGGGGAGGGCGCCCTACGGATACGCGGGAGTGGCGGGCGCGCCAGTGCGGCCTGTCCTGGGCCTACGTCGGGGAATTCGTTTCGTTCGTGGCAGGGGCCGGGGACGAGGCCGAGGCCGACGCAACTGGTAGAGGCAGCGTGCATCCTGCCCCGCAGTTGAAACGCAAATCGTTTCGCAAAGAAAGGAGGTGACTTAGATGCCTGCAGGAGATGGAACTGGCCCGATGGGTATGGGCCCGATGACCGGGCGAGCGGCTGGCTTCTGCGCCGGCTACGGTGCTCCCGGATATGTCAGCCCCGTTCCTGGGCGAGGTTTCTGGGGACGTGGCGGGCGTGGCGGTGGGCGTGGCTGGGGCGGCGGCGGGCGCGGCTGGCGTAATTGGTACTACGCCACTGGCCTGCCGGGCTGGATGCGCTTTGGCTACGGTCAGTGGCCCGCGCCACAGGTGGCCGCGGCCTGGGGAGCCGGGCCGTGGGCTTACGGCGCTCCGGCGCCCGGCCCGATGCCGCGCGAGCAGGAACTGCAAATGCTGATGGATCAAGCCGAAGCACTAAAGGCTCAACTCGATCAGATCAGCGCGCGCATCGGGGAACTCGAGAAGGAGGCCTAGCAGTGGATAACAGGGGGATAGAAGTCGGGGCGGGTGAACGGAATCGGAAGACTCGCCACCCGCCCCGAGCCCCCAACCTGCACGGTGGTCTAATAGCCGGCAGGAGAGGTGCATTCAAATTATACCGTCAAAAAGGAGGAATTGCAAATGAAGATCGTCGTCACAGCCAACGGCGCAAATCTGGACGCGCCGGCCAGCCCAGTCTTTGGGCGGTGCCCTACCTACATCTTCGTTGATACGGAGACTATGGGATTTGAGGCCGTTTCCAATCCGGCCATGTCCGCTGCAGGTGGGGCGGGAATCCAGGCGGCCCAGTTCGTCATCGGGCAGGGCGCACAGGCGGTGCTGACCGGCAACGTCGGCCCCAACGCCTACAACGTTTTCCAGGCAGCCAACGTGCCCATCTACTTGCTCACAGGTGGGACAGTGAGAGAGACCGTCGAGGCTTACAAGGCAGGGCAGCTTCAATCCGTAGCCGGAGCCAACGTCCAGGCTCACGCCGGGATGGGCATGGGACGCGGCATGGGGATGGGGCGTGGAATGGGTCGGGGCATGGGGCGAGGCATGGGTATGGGCCAGGGTGCCTACGGGTCCGACGCCTGGGGAGCAACACCTTCACCTGCGCCGCAGCCCGCGCCGCCCGCTTCCCGTGAAGAAGAAGTCGTGGCCTTGAAGCAAGCGGCCGGTGACCTGCGCCAGCAGTTGGCTCAGGTCATGGAGCGGCTCGATAAACTGGAGAAGGAGAGCTAAAAATGCGCATTGCGATCTCTGCCGACGACAACAACGGTTTGGATAGCGTGGTCAGCCCCCACTTCGGGCGCTGCCCTTTCTACATCTTGGTGGACATGGAAGGTCAGGAGGTCAAGGCCGTCCAGTCTGTGGATAACCCTTACTACGGCCAGCACGCTCCGGGACAGGTGCCGGGCTTCATCCACAGCCAGGGAGTGCACGTGATGCTCACTGGCGGGATGGGAGGGCGGGCCATCGGCTTCTTCGAGCAGTACGGCATCGAGGCCGTGACTGCAGCCTCGGGCACGGTGCGCTATGCCCTGGAACGCTACCTGGGCGGCGCGCTCCATGGTGCCGAACCCTGTCGCGAGAGCATCGAGCACGCCCACGAAGAGCTTGCCCAGGGCCCTGTCGAAGGGTACGAGCAGGACGAGACAGGCCGCTTGCGCGAGGAGGCTGGGATGTTGCGTGACCAACTCGACGAAGTGATGGCCCGGCTAGACAAGCTGGAGAAGTAGCGCGGAGGTAACGAACCGATGCTGACCATCGAGTTAGACCGCTGCGATGGCTGCGGTGACTGCGTGGAAGTCTGTCCTGAAGGGGCTATCCAGCTTGTCGGTGGATTGGCACAGATCAACTCTGAACTGTGCACCGAGTGTGAGGTCTGTGTCCAGGCCTGCCCCGCCGGGGCGATCAAAGTGGCAAGGCCGATCGCCGTCAGGGAGGAGCCGGTGGCTGCCGTGGCAGAGAGGCCTCGGCCCGGCACGCTGGCAACGCTGGCCGGCGCGGCCCTCAGCTTCATAGGAAGCCAGCTTTTGCCCCGTGCAGCCGATGCTATCGCCGGGGCCTTGGACAGGCGACTTAGCGAACAGCCTGCAGCCGAATCCGGCGAAGCACTTCCGACCACAGGGAAGCAGGGGGGGCGTCGCCATCGAAGACGTGGAGGCCAAGAATGATCGTTCTGAAATCTTCCCGCGAGTTGGCGCTCATGCGCCAGGCGGGCCGCATCGTGGCCCAAGTCCACGAGGCCTTTCGGGAGGTGGTCCGTCCGGGTATCAGCACCTTAGATCTGGAGGAAGTCGCCTCCCATGTCATTGAGCAAGAGGGGGCGATTCCCTCTTTTAAGGGATATCGAGGCTTTCCTGCTACCATCTGTGCCTCGATCAACGAGGAGATTGTGCACGGCATCCCCAGCCCCAAGCGGGTGCTGAAAGAGGGCGATATCATCAGCCTTGACGTGGGTACTATCTACAAGGGCTATCAAGGGGACGCGGCCATCACCCTGCCGGTGGGTGAGGTGGATGAGGAGGTTCAACGTCTCCTGGAGGTGACCCAAGGCGCGCTGAAGGCAGGCATCGCCCAGTCCCGCGCCGGCAAGCGACTGGGCGACATCTCCGTTGCTATCCAGCGCCATGTGGAGGGTAACGGCTTCAACGTGGTGCGGGAGTACACGGGCCACGGCATCGGCCAGGAGATGCACGAGGCTCCCCAGATTCCCAACTTTGGGCGGCCCAATCGGGGACCGCGTCTGCGGCCGGGCATGACCTTTGCCCTGGAGCCGATGGTCATGGTGGGGGACTGGCGGACGCGAACGCTGTCTGATGGCTGGACGGTGGTCACCGCCGACGGATCGCTTTCGGCCCACTTCGAGCACACGCTAGCCGTTACCGATGGCGAGCCGCAGATCCTCACGAAGTTGTAG
>CAYNWI010000318.1:0-3326 GCA_964400825.1 uncultured Anaerolineae bacterium
GCGCTCAGCCGGCGGTAGGACTCGATCACGCCGCCAGCCACACGAGGCTCCGCCTGGGGAGCCACAATGCTGTAGGTCAGCTCGTCGGCGTGGAGGATGGCTCGCCCGCCCGTTGGCCGCCGCACCAGGCCGATGCCGGCCTCTCGACACCTGTCCACGTCCACCTCACCCTCCATGGACTGGCTGTAGCCGATGGACAGGCAGGGCGGCTCCCAGCCGTAGAAGCGCAGCGTGGGCCGGGACTCCCCTTCAGCTACAGCCCACAGGATGGCTTCGTCAATGGCCATGTTGGTGGCACCGTCGGCCAGCCCAGTTTCCAACAGCCGCCACTCAGCAGCAGGGTAAGTGATCGAACGTTTGACGTTTGACGTTTCACGTTTCACGTCCCCAATAGCAGCCTCTACCTGCTGCGCCGTCAACGCCTTCGGGTAATTGTACATCGTCCCGCCGGGCCGCTCGTTGTAAAAGGGGCGGTTGCAATCGGGGCAACCAGAGGTCTGGAAGGCAACGCCGTCGGCCAGGATTTCTGGCCAACGAGGAAGGTTGAAACTGAGAAGCTGGCCTGTGGTGGAAAAGGTGAAACTCCCGATTCGAGCCAGGTTATTGGTTATTAGATATCGAGCGACCTGCACCCGACGATAAGTGGGGAGGGGAGGCGGGAAAGCATCTTCCATGCGTGTACCCCGGACAGGGGTGAAGGCGAAGAGCCCCACGACGAGGCTCAGGTCGTGCATCCGCTGGATCATCCCGGCCATCTCCTGCTCTGTTTCACCCAGGCCGACGATGAGATGCACGGCCCCATGGCCGGGGAATCGTCGTGCTGTTTCTTCGATGAGGGAGAGGCTCCGCGCCCAGCTCCCGCCTTTGACTCGCTGGAAGACCCGCTCACAGGCGGCATCCAGCCCGAAGCCGATGTGATCAACTCCTGCTGCCAGCAACTCCCCAACCTGCGCCATGTCTTTGGGCAGGATGGCGGCGTCAACGTGAACGTCGCAGGTTGCTCGCACAGCTCGGATCACCTCCAGCGTACGCTGGAAGTAACCCTCGGCCACCGTCACCTGGAGGCAACAGCGGCGGATGTCTCCCCGCTCGACGGCTTTGGCCAACAGCGCCAGGGTCTGTGGCTGGTCGAACTCCGGCCAGGTAACGCGGGAGAGCTTCAGGACGCTGGCCTGGCTGGAGCGCGCCTGGGCGCAGAAGCCACAATCCATGACACAGCGCCCCCCCAGCATCAAGTAGGCTGTGGTGGGGCACGCGTCCATGACAACGTCAGCCAGGCCCAACACGGCGGCCGTGCCGATGGAGACGTTGACTCCATCTAGTGCCATGTGACGCCCTTCGTCCCGAAGTCATGCTCCAGGATGGCCCAAATGTCGTCCCACAGACGGCGGTCGGAGAAACGAGCCTGAATGTCGTCCAGCGTCTGGTTGAAGGTGCGCTGGTCGGCCTCGCCCACGATGGTCAGTACGGCGTTGGCGATCCCAAAGCGAATCTCCCAGTTGGTCAGGTATCTACGGTGGACTCTGCTCAGGCTGGGGATGTCTTCCATCGTGCCGACGGTGACCATCGCTGCCACTGCATTGGAGACCAGCTCTTCGTCGTCAGCGTCGAGGGTCTGGCGCAGGAAGGGCAAAGCGCGATCATCTCCCAGCGAGGCCAGGCTGAGGGCGGCGGCAGAAGCACGCTCCAGGTCGTCCAGGTGAGCCTGGAAGAACTCCCACAGCGGCTCGCGGGCGCGCTCGTCGCCCGTCACGCCCAGCAGCGAGACCACTTCGTCGGCCGCGATGTCGTCCAGCGTCGGATCGGCCAGGGCGTCGAACAACTCGGAGACGACCATCTCGCCCATTTGACTCAACAGGTCAAAGGCCTGGTCGTGCTCCTCCTGAGTAGGCCCGGCTAACTGGCGGATCAACCGGGGAACCTGATCCCGGTATTGGCGGTAAAGTCGCTCGGCCGCCGGGCGCATCTGACGGCGGAGTTCAGCAGTGGCTTTCATGATTTTGAGGTTGGGCATTTGCACCTCCTTCGTTGCCTGCCGCAACGTTGATCATCTTTCGAGGATTATTATAACCTAGCTCAAGTAGGGTGTCAAAAAGAGAGATTAAATGACATTTAGCTCTTTGACAACTTCTAATAAGTACAGTATAATCTAAGTTAAGTGCCACGGCAATCAGAGCGACACTTCATTGGCGGAGGGAGGAGACCACGTGAGCGATCCGACACTTGAACCCGGCATCGTGACTCTAATCGTCCGATGGATGGCCAGGGCCTGGAGCATCGCCAGTGTAGGGTTCATCTTGCTGATGTTCATCGGAAGCGGCCTGGCGGAGGGCTTCAACCTGGCGCAGTTTACGTCCCGTGACTGGGTTGGTCTGTTCTTCTTCCCCTTCGGGGTTGGCCTGGGGATGATCGTGGCCTGGCGTCGGGAGGGGCTGGGAGGAGGCATTGCAGTCGGCAGCCTGCTGGCTTTCTACGCGGCGTTGCGGGTCATGGATGGCCGATTTCCGCGTGGCCCGTGGTTTGCGCTCGTGGCAGCGCCCGGAATCTTGTTTCTGATGAGTTGGGTACTATCAGCTAGGTCGCCGAACTATGGTGTCCAGTAAGTTGGGAGAAGAACTGGTGTTTTAACTGGGGCCGCTAACTCAAGTGGCAGAGTAACGGCCTTTTAAGCCGTGAGTTGTGGGTTCGAGTCCCGCGCGGCCCACTTGAGACAACTGAGATGCAGCGAGGTAGCTCAACCGGTAGAGTACCCGGCTGTTAACCGGGGGGTTGTGGGTTCGAAGCCCACCCTCGCTGCCTTCTCCCCATAGTGCAAATCATCGAGTAAACGGTCGGGGGTCGTCTAACGGCAGGACGCGGGACTTTGGATCCTAAAATCCAGGTTCGAACCCTGGTCCCCGAGCCATAGTCGTCGTGTGAAGGGGGGCGGAAACGTCCCCTTTTACACAACTACGAAAAACCAGGCACCCCCGAGTCGGGAAGATGCCCATCCCACATAAACCCCAAAGAAAGAAGGAGGAAGCCCCCATGACCTGGCGCAAATGGTTTGGCCTTATTCTTTTAGCTGTACTACTCCTGTTGTTGATCCCCTCCCTCATCGCGGCGGATCCCTCGCCGCAGCCACCTTCCCTCCAGAAGATCCCCCTGACCCTGCGAGTCAAGATCGAGCCGCAGGTTCTCAAAGAACTGGCCTCTGGGGAGAAGACGACCTACCTCGTCCACCTGACCCAGCAGGCCGACCTGGCCCCGGCGCGGCGGATTCCAGAGAAGCTGACCCGCCGCCAGACGGTGGTCTCATCCCTGCAGGCCGTGGCCGAGAGGAGCCA
>CAYNWI010000319.1:0-3322 GCA_964400825.1 uncultured Anaerolineae bacterium
TGGTGCTTCTGCACGAGGTCATCGAGCACGTCGAGGACGATCGCCAGGCCATCCGCGAGGCCCATCGGGTGATCAAAGAGGGAGGGCGCATCGTGATCTTCGCTCCCAACCGCCTCTACCCCCTGGAGACCCACGGCATCTTCTGGCGAGGCAAGTACCGCTTTGGCAACATCCCGCTGGTCAACTACCTGCCGGATTTCCTGCGGCAGCGCCTCTGCCCCCACGCGCGGGCTTACACCAGAGGCGACCTTCGGCGACTGTTCGAGGGCCTGGATGTTGAGATCATCGTTCACACCCAAATCTACCCCGGCTACGATAAGATCGCAGCCCGCCGCCCGATGCTGGGAAGCTTCTTGCGCCGGCTCACTTATGCCCTGGAAAGCACGCCGCTGCGGGCTTTTGGGCTGTCGCACTTCGTGGTGGTGGGGAAGCAGTAACGGACTGCAGGATTAACGGATCAAGTGACTTGGGCTGAGAGCTTGTGATGAGAGTTTCTATTTCCGAAGCCAAGAGCAGTTTCTCCGCACTGCTCAAGCGGGCACAGAAGGAGCTAGTGATCGTGACCCGCCGGGGCGAGCCCGATGCAGTGCTCCTGCCCTTCGAGGAATATGAGCGCTTGCGGCGACTACGGGCCTATTCGAGCATGATACGCCTCTCCCACGAACTGAAGGGGATTGGCATAACAGCCAGTGAGTTGTATGATGCCTCCAGAGAGGAATTGGAGGGCAGGCCATGATTGTTGACGCCAGCGTGGTACGCAGACATTCCACTTTCTGTGCGACGGGTAGGAATCCGTAAATTCTGCGAATCCATGCTCTATCTGGGCACCAACTCCACCACTGTCGCGCCTTCCCCGCCCTCGTACCGGTCGCCGGGCCGGTGGGAGGCTACCAAGGGGTGGCTTGCTACAAATTCGCGCACGACGCGGCGGAGGGTTCCCGTTCCTTTGCCGTGGATGACGCGCACCTGGGGCAGCCCCGCCAGATAGGCGTCGTTCAAGTACTTGTCCAGGCGAGGCAATACCTCCTCAACTGTCTGCCCCCGCAGGTTCAGCTCCAGACCGGGCGAGGAGACCCTGGGGACGCTCACCGCCCGCTCAGTGATTTCTGGCTTGGCAGCTTTCCCTCGCAACTCCAGGTCACTCACCCTGGCCCTGATCCGGAAAGAGCCCACCTGCACCTCGGCCTCGTCCCCGGCCAGCTCCGTGATCTCGCCGGTGGCCTGCAGGCCCGCCACCCACACGGTATCGCCCAGACCTAGTGGCTCCTGGGGCATGAAGCGCGGCTGAACAACAGGCTCGACGGGCTGGGGCTCCAGCGACGTCAACTCATCCTCGGCCTGGGCCACCCACTCCTGAGTGATGGCCGCCATCCCCATGCCGACCCTGATTTTCCTCAGTTCGGCTCGCACTTCTTCAATCTGTTGCTGAGCCTCCTCACGAGCAGTACCCAGTATGTCGCGCCTTGTCCTCTCGATGTCAGTCAGCTCTTGACGCAGCTCTCGCTCCAGTTCCTCCGCCCGATGTCGGGCGACATCTGCTGCCTCCTGAGAGGTCAGGGCCTCCTGGTGAGCCTGCTTGATCTCGGCCAGCAAGCTCTCCGTTTCCAGGCTCTCCGGCGAGACCAGGCTCTCGGCTGCGCTCACGATCTCCGGCGAGAGGCCCAGGCGTCGGGCGATGGCGAAGGCGTTGCTGCGACCAGGCAAGCCGATGCTCAGCTCGTAGGTGGGGGAGAGGGTCTCCAGATCGAACTCCACGCAGGCGTTTTCCACCCCCGGCGTAGTGTGGGCGTAGACTTTCAACTCTGGGTAATGGGTGGAGATGAAAGCCGTGACCCTCTGTTGCAGCAAGTGAGAGAGCAGGGCCCTCGCTATGGCCGAACCTTCGCCTGGGTCGGTGCCGGCTCCCAGGTCGTCCAACAGAACGAGGGAGTGCTCTCCGGCCCGATCCAGGATGCTGATGACGTTGGTGATGTGGGCGGAGAAGGTGGAGAGGCTTTGCTCGATGGACTGCTCGTCGCCGATGTCAGCATAGATGTTGCTGAAGACGGACAGGGTGGAGCCCTCGGCAGCGGGGATGGCTAGGCCACACTGGGCCATCAAGGACAGGAGGCCAACTGTTTTGAGGGAAACGGTTTTGCCGCCGGTGTTGGGCCCGGTGATGATTACGATGAAATAATCATCGTCCAGGTGGACATCAATGGGCACTACCCTGGCCGGATCAATCAGCGGGTGACGGGCCTTGATCAATTGGATGCTAGAGCCGGGGTGCAGACCACCGGCCACTTTCCTGAAGGTCACCAGCTCAGGCTCAACCCCCTCGATCTCCTCGGCGTACCTGGCTTTAGCGAAGGCCAGGTCGAGCTCGGCCAGGCTCTCAACGGTGCGCTCGATAAACTCGCCTTCCTCGGCCACCAGGTTGGAGAGCCCGGCCAGGATGCGCTGTACCTCCCGCTCCTCCTCCAGTTGCAGCTCTCGCCAGCGGTTGTTCAGCCCGACGGTGGAGAGCGGCTCGATGAAGACAGTAGCGCCGCTGGCCGATTGGTCGTGGACGATGCCGGGAATGCGCCCTTTGAAATCGGACTTGAGCGGAATGACGTAGCGTCCGCCCCGCTGGGTGACGAAGGCCTCCTGGAGAAAGTCGGCATTGGACGAAGAGGCCACGATCCTGTCCAGCTTGTCCAGGAGCCGCTGATGGGCCACCTTGAGCTCGCGGCGGATGCGGGCCAGATTCTGACTCGCCCCATCCACCACTTCGGCTCGGTCGTTGATGCAGCGGGCGATCTCGGCGACAACGCCAGGGCACTCCTCGATCCTTCCAGCAGTGCTCGCCAAAAGGGGGAACTGATTCCGCAAGCGGGTGATGGCCCGGCGCAGGGTGCGCCCGCTGACCAGGGTGCCGTGGACGTCCAGGAGCTCGCTAGGCAGCAGGACAGCGCTGTGCTCCGCTCTGTCCACCAGGGGGCGCACGTCCCGCGCCCCACCCAGGGAGACATCGGCCCGGTCATCGAGCAGGGCTCTGGCCTCGCTGGTCTCCCCCTGTCGCCTGGCCACCTCATCAAAATCAGAGGAGGGCTGCAAGCTCAAAGCCAGTTTCCGGCCAGCGGAGAAGGAAGTGTGCTCCGCCAGGCGCTCCAGTATTTTGGGCAACTCCAGGATTTGTAGGTATTTGGAATTCATCGTTTTCCTCGTGATCAGCCCTCACCCACCCCCGCCCTTCGGGCACCCCCTCCCTCTCCCGAGCCTGGGGCTCACCATTAACCATAAGTGGAGAGCCTTTCGTAATTCAGATTCTTCCACAAGAGTGCCAAATCGAGTAAAATAG
>CAYNWI010000320.1:0-3314 GCA_964400825.1 uncultured Anaerolineae bacterium
AAGAGCTTTTGACAACTATTGTGCCCCCCAACAACACTTAACAGGGGGACTACCTAGAAATAGAAAGGAGGCAAATGTTATGGCAAGGCTAATTGTGACTGCATTCTCAGAGGACACCATAGCAGCTCCGGGAAACCGGCAACCCAACTACATCGTAATGTCCGTCACAGATGCGCGCGGAGTGCCAGTCACCGGACTTGGAGTGTCTAACTTCGAAGTAGATCCGATGATCGTGGGGCCTGGTGGAGCGCTGGTGAATATCACTGGCGTCACGGCCGGAAGGTTGCCGGGGTTCTATCACGTCAACGTCGTCCCAATCAGAAGAGAGACGTGGAAGAAAGGTGTCTACATCTTCGCCGTCGCTGTTGAGAAAGGGGCAAGCAGAGGGCAGACGCTGGCGACTGTACTGATGGACTGAAGTAGTCCACCAAGATGCCAAGCAAAACGATCGCTTAACATGGGGTTGCCGACTTCGCTCTGCTTTGCCCAATCGCTTTCGGCGACTCCAGCAACCGCAAGACGACGGGACAGAAAATCTACCCCATTTCCGCTCCATCGGACGGCGGGTTGGCGGCTTGAAGGGAGGTGGTCGCGATGAATGAGATGAGTTGAGATTTCAATAAAAAGGTAGAACTTTCAGATCTGCTGAATGACCTTACCTTAAAAAGGACAGCGGCCAAACTCAAAAACAGGAAGGAGGAAAAAGAAAATGTATACCATGATGTATAAGGAAGTAGAAATCCCTGAAACAGGGGAAATGGTTGCCACAGGGTGGTTACCTCCGCTACCAGATTTGCGTGACTACACAGAGGAACATCCCAAAATTGCCGAGATGGCCCAAAAATTGGGTATCCCGCCAGCCGAAGAGGCTGCCTTCAGAGCGCCCTCAACAATGGATCTGAAGCCATGGTGCTCACCGATTGAGAATCAGGGGAGTTTGGGTTCGTGCACCGCACATGCCGGTGTGGGGGTGGTTGAATACTATGAGCGTCGAGCGTTTGGTAGACATATAGATGGTTCTCGCCTCTTTGTCTATAAGACTACCCGCAACCTGCTGGGTTGGGTTGGTGACACCGGTGCCTGGCTGAGGACTACTATGGGTGCTTTGGCTCACTGTGGCGTTCCCCCGGAGAAATACTGGCCCTACACTGACACAAAGCCACCCTGCCCTGCTGGAGAGCGGACCTTTGATGAAGAACCCCCATGCTTTGTCTGGGCACTAGCTGAAGATTTCGAGGCACTTACGTATGTCCGCCACGATCCGGTAGGCATATCTCCCGCTGGGGTACTTGCCCGTGTGAAAGCGTACCTTGCTGCAGGTATCCCCTCCATGTTTGGGTTCTATGGATTTCCGTCGTTTCAATACCCGGACGTCAAAGGCGGGATTCCCTATCCTTGTCCGGGTGAGAAGGCCATCTGGGGACATGCTATCGTCGCTGTGGGCTACGACGATAACAAGAAGATCAAGAATACCAAGTGTAACAAGGTGACCACTGGTGCTCTCCTGATTCGCAACTCTTGGGGACCAGGCTGGGGCGATAAGGGGTATGGATGGTTACCATATGACTACGTCCTTAACAAACTGGCTGTGGATTTTTGGTCCCTCCTAAGGATGGAGTGGGTCGAAACAAAGCAGTTTGGCATTTAAGGAAACCAGCAAAATATCGTAGTCAATATGGAATCGCCAAGCAAAACGGTCGCCTAAGTCTAGTTGTACCAAATGTCATGCATCTGTATTTAGTGCTGCACGACATTTGGTACTACCATAAATTGTGTCCATCTGACGGGTATGTTCGGAAGACTACCTGCCAGATGGCACAATCTGACTTCGTCACGCACAAGCTGCCGAAGGAGAGTTGAAAGCCAAGGCTCTCGCGCCTATCAAGGTGTCGGCCCTGGCCGCTGCTACGGAGGCGGTTGGCGGGACCGGTGCAGAGATACCAACCGACGTGGTCGAGGTGGGGTATCTCTTTGCCTTGGGGGATGAGCTTGGGGCAGGAGCTCAGACCTTGGCCAAGCGCGTGAGGCCCGCCATGGGTGGCTACAGTGTGGGCCATAAGGACATCACCGCTGGAACCATCGCCACCGCAGTCTACGATGCCCGCGCCCTCCCCGGCATCCCGCCAAGGTACTACATCCTCAGCAACAACCACGTTCTGGCCAACAGCAACGCGGCCAGGCCGGGAGATGCGATCCTCCAGCCCGGCCCCTACGACGGGGGCACGCTGCCGGCCGATGTCATCGCTCACCTGACGCGCTTTGTGCCCATTGACTTTGAGCCACCCATTCCTCGTGGGCAGCATAGGAACCTGGTGGACTGCGCCATCGCAGAAGTGGCGTTCCACGACTGCAACCGCCAGATCTACTGGATCGGCCACGTCAAAGGGTGGAGGCCCAGGGAGGAGGTCAGGATTGGGACCCTGGTTCAAAAGACCGGGCGAACGACCAACTATACCACTGGAGAGATCATCGCGATTAACGCCACCGTGGACGTGAACTACGGCGGCGGGCGGATAGCCAGGTTCAGGGACCAGATCATTACCACGGCTATGTCCGCCGGTGGAGACTCGGGTTCGCTGATCACCGATCTCGAGGAGGTGGCCGTGGGTCTTTTGTTCGCCGGTTCCTCAAGAGTCACCATTGCCAACCACATCGAATACGTGCAAGGACTTCTCGGCATCGTGGTGTCTGAGATAGCGATGTAGGTTTCTTTCCACCCGCGGTGCACGGAGTGCGGGCACGCTAGGGAGCCGGGTAAAACTTCCCGGCTCCCTTGTTTATCAAGCGACCAGAATGCGGCTTGACAAAGAGACATCGTAATGCTAGAATCACCGTGGGGGCTAAATCGGTCGGCATACTGGCTTCAAGCAAGGGAGGAGTAATGATGAGCAAGCGAGCAAGGATAGAGGGCATCATCGCTGGGCTGTTAGTGATCCTAGCCCTTGGCGTCGCCATTATTGGATGCCAGGCGGGGCCAGCGCCAGCCGCAACGAGTACACCGTCTGGAGAAACGCCGCCCGCCGAAATCGTGGACGTGATAGAGAAGCACCAGGAAGAACTGATGGGCATGCCGGGGGTTCTCGGTGTGGGTATCGGGCGCTCTGAGGCAACGGGGGAGTTCGTCATTCTCGTCATGATACATGATAGAGGAGATGACCACTGCGTTGGAGGAAGTGCTTCCGAAGGAACTTGATGGCTTCAAGGTGGAGCCGATGGTAACAGGCGAGATCGAGGCTGAGTAGATTTCCGTGCTGATTGCATTAGGGAGTTCCAGGAAAATAATCATTCCAAAAGGCACTGAGGGGCAGGCGAGA
>CAYNWI010000321.1:0-2022 GCA_964400825.1 uncultured Anaerolineae bacterium
CAATGAAACGATCTGACACAGTCAGTCTGATCGCCATTTATCATTACGCGATGAGCGCTTTGTTCTTCATTGGTGTTCTCGCTCTCCTCTTCGCCATGCTGCCCATCGTGATCAACGTGGAGCCGCCGGACGTCTTCTGGCCACTGTTCGGGATCGGCACAGGCCTCTTCTTCTGCCTGCTCTTCGCCCTGGCCTTCTTGCTGGTTGGCATAGGGCTGTGGCGGCTGTGGCCGTGGGCTCGCTGGGCAGCCATTGTGCTGGCTGTCCTTTTTCTGCCGGCCTTCCCCATCTGGACGGGCATCGGCGCGTTGATCATCTGGTATCTGCTGCAGGACGAGGCGAAGCAGGCATTTGGCTGTGACAGGTCGGCGTAGTTCCTGGCGTATGCTTCGGAGGCTGCGGCGACGCGCCTTGCAGTCTACGACGGGTGGCCGCTGGACTGCTCAGTTGCCTCCCTCCATCCGCCAAAACCTGCGCTGGTTTTGGTTCGATGGGGTCTTTGCCAGCGGCAGCGACTCGATTGTGGTCGCCTATCTCTCCCTGTTCGTGCTGGTGCTAGGTGCCACCCGCGCTCAAATCGGCCTGATGAGTGCGCTATCGAGCCTGAGCGCGGCTTTGCTCCTCTTGCCCGGAGCCACCCTCGTCGAGCGCCGGGGCCACCGCAAGCGAATCGTGGTGCTCAGTGGCGGTGGGGTCTCGCGCCTTGCACTGTTGCTGCTGGCGCTGGTCCCCCTGTTCTTTGCCGGGCCAACGGCCGTCTGCATCGCCATCGCCCTGACCATCCTCCGCAGCGCTTTCGGCAACCTGGGAGTACCTGCCTGGGTGTCGCTCACCGCCGACATCGTGCCTCTGTCCTGGCGCGGTCGCTACTTTTCGTCCCGCAATATGGCCATGGGCGCGGCCAACATACTGATGACCTTCCTGGTTGGGCAACTCATCACCCTCGTCGGCGGTACCAATGGATACCAACTGGCGATGGGCCTGGCCTTCGCCATTGGCATGGCTTCTACCTACAGTTTCGCTCGTCTCGAGGAGCCTCCCGCGTCGGCCCCTCCGGAGGTGAAAGACCGTGACTCTCAATGGCCTCTCCTCCAGCACCTGCGCGCTCACCCGGATTTCCTGATCTTCTGCGCCACAGCAGCAGTATGGAACCTGTCCCTGAACATAGCCGGGCCGTTCTTCAACCTCTACCTGGTCGAGAATCTAAGAGCCAGTGCCGGCATCGTGGGGGCGCTCAGCGTGGTGACCACTCTGGCTGCACTGCCGGGTCAACGGTTGTTTGGCACCCTGGTTGACCGCTGGGGAACGCGCCGGGTACAACTCGTCACCGGGCTGCTCATCCCCTTGATGCCCTGGGCCTGGGCATTGATCCGCTCGCCCTGGCACGTGGTGCCGATCAACCTGGTAGCCGGGTTCCTGTGGGCCGGCTATGAGCTTGCCAACTTCAATTTTCTTCTCATCCTCACTCCTGAGGATCGCCGGCCGCGCTACTCGGCGGTTTACCAGATCGTGGTAACGGTGGCCCTGGCCGGTGGGGCGGCCCTGGGCGGCATCGTCGCCCAACGATGGGGATACACGCCCGTGTTCGTCCTATCCGGCATCGGCAGGCTCTGCGCCGCGCTGCTCTTCGCTCGCTTCGTCCACCAGCCTGCCTCCCCTTCAACATGAGCAATAAGAATCACCCATGTCCCTCTCTGCGCTTCTGACCACCTGGCGAACCGATCCCAGCATCGCCTCCAACATCGCCGCGTGGCGGACCTTTCCTGCACGCCCGGCGCGGTTTGCGCCGTTCCCCGATGACCTCCATCCCGCGCTGGTGGATGCCCTTCGCGCCCGTGGCATCCGGGCGCTCTACACCCATCAGGCAACGGCGTGGCAGCGGGCGCAAGCCGGCCAGCACATCGTGGTCGTCACCGGCACGGCTAGCGGCAAAACCCTCTGTTACAACCTGCCCGTCCTCGACTGCCTGCTGCGCCATCCCCAGGCCCGCGCCCTCTACCTCTTTCCCACCAAAGCCCTGGC
>CAYNWI010000321.1:2122-3287 GCA_964400825.1 uncultured Anaerolineae bacterium
AGCAATCCCGACATGCTGCACATCGGGGTGCTGCCGCATCACACCAAATGGGCCGATTTCTTCGGGCATCTGCAATTCGTGGTGATTGATGAAATGCACGCCTATCGCGGGGTGTTTGGTTCGCACGTGGCCAATGTCCTGCGCCGTCTGAAACGCATCGCCCGCTTCTACGGCGCGTCGCCCCAGTTCATTCTGACTTCGGCGACCATTGCCAATCCGGTTGAGCTGGCCGAGCGGTTGATCGAGGAGCCGGTGGTGCTGGTGGACGACGACGGTGCGGCCCGGGGAGCCAGGCACTTCTTGATCTACAACCCTCCCGTGGTGAATCGTGACCTCGGCCTGCGGCGCAGCGCGCTGCTGGAGAGTGTCCGCCTGGCGGGAGACCTGTTGCAACATGGCGTGCAGACCATCGTCTTCGCCCAGGCACGACGGACGGTGGAACTGATCCTCACCTACCTGCGGCGATCTCTCCCCTCCCCTGCTTTCGGGGGAGGGGCTGGGGGAGGGGGCAAGATACGCGCCTATCGCAGCGGCTACCTGCCGCACCAGCGTCGCGAGATCGAGCGCGGACTGCGCGAGGGACAGGTGCGCGCCGTGGTCGCCACCAACGCCCTTGAATTGGGGATAGACATCGGCGGCATGGGAGCGGCGGTGCTGACCGGGTATCCGGGCACCATCGCCGGCACGTGGCAGCAGGCTGGTCGCGCTGGCCGCCAGAATGAGGCGTCGCTGGCAGCCCTGGTTGCCTCGGCCAATCCGCTGGATCAGTTTCTGGCCCGTCACCCCGACTATTTCTTCGGACGCTCGCCTGAGCAGGCTCTCATCAACCCCGATAACCTGCTCATCCTGCTGGGGCATTTGCGCTGCGCGGCTTTCGAACTGCCGTTCCGAGCGGGGGAGAGTTTGGGCCGCGTCGAGGGGGCGCAGGTGGCGGAAATCCTCCAATTCCTGCGAGAGGCCGGGGTGCTGTACCAGTCTGGAGACAAATACTTTTGGATGGCGGATCACTATCCGGCTCAAGACATCTCGCTGCGCAGCGCTTCGCCCGAGATGGTGGTGCTCCAGGTGCGGGACGGTGAAGAATGGACAGCCATCGGCCAGGTAGACCAGGCCAGCGCGTTTTGGATGGTGCATCCGGGCGCGGTCTATCTGCACGAGGGGCGGG
>CAYNWI010000322.1:0-3282 GCA_964400825.1 uncultured Anaerolineae bacterium
GCAGTTTCTTTCGCCGCTTTGCTGCTCATTTGGGATGTGTTCCGGCGTTCTATTACTGTTCTGGGGGCAGTCATTTCTGCTTCGAACATCCCACTTCAGGGTATTTGCCTTTTGCAAAAATTCATAGTATAATCACTTCAGTCACGACCTCTTTACCTTACATACGCTATCCACAACTTGTTGGGGGAGGTGATGCTCGGCATTTGGACTGGTGCTTTGGCAGTGGTAAGATGCCAAGCAGCGAATTATTAGCCACTTCTTTTGAAGCCATTAGGAAAGGGGGAGCCATGCGTAACGCACTCTTTGTGAGAAGACCGGTCGTGCAAGTAGCTCTGATCGTCTTGCTGGTGACGGTGGTGGCGGTAGTATTTACCGGAGCGCAGGACTACAATCCCAACTGGACGGTATCCAGCGCAATCGTCTACAACACCCTCAGGGTCTATGGAGGCCCAGGGTGGCCTAAGCTGCCGGGCAATATGGGGGCTGGCTCTGGAGTTGTCAGTGACGAGAACACTGGGCTTCTGGCCGAAACCCAGCCCTACACGGAATCGCTATCCATCTTCAACCCCCAACTGCCCCAAGCCCCACGGAAGGACTCCATCACCTGGAATCCAATCTGGATGTCGAACCTGGAGACTTCCGACGAGAACCGTGCCAAAGGGCTGTACGAGGAGATCAAGGCCACATACCTCGATGCCTCGGAGAAGGTCTGGTTCCGCATGTGGTATGAGCCGGAACACTGGGACAAGGACCTGAATGCCAGCGGAGCCCTGGACCGCGATACCGGAGGCGAGCCCCTGGCTCCTGTCAACCCCACTCCCAACAGCATTGACGAGTGGTATCCGTCCATCATGCAGGAGTTCACTTATATGCTGATGGAGAACCGTCATATCAGCAATAAGCCGGAGCCGATGGCGGGGCAGGCCGGCACGGTCAGCTTTGTCTTCCCGGTGGGCATGAGGGCGACAGATCTGTTCACCGACACGGGGGTGGTGGACTATTCTTCCGACAATGCCCTCTACGGCTACGGCTTGACCAGCCTGGACGCCAACTTCGATGGAACCCCGGACATTGTGCACGTGGAAAGCGAGCTCACCCTCTTCGACAAGACTCACATCGCCGCGGACTTCGATGGGAATGGCTCGATAGACCCATTGGATACGGACGGGGTACAACTGAGCGGGGACGAACTGGCGGTATTGCGCTTGGATACCATATCTGTGCCAGTGGGAGGTTACGTCCAGTTCTTGGATCACGTGGTAAGGCTGCACTCCGTTTACGATTATGGCGTTGCGGTTGAGATCTTTTATACAGGGGACCTGGTGCCCAAACCGCCGGATTTGCAGCCCTTGGGCATAGGGGATATGGCTTTGTCTGGCATAGGGTCCCCGCAGCTCATCGAAGCAATAAGCAACGGCGGCCCAGGAACAAACATGTGCAATTTCCCCACAGGGCCCTTCTTCGTCTACCTCGATAGCGTTGACACGGCTGAGGAGACTGCCTGGCTCATGGTGGGCCGTGCTCTGGGCGCTACCTACAGCGGCATGGAGGATACTACCCCTGGCTTGCCCGACAGGCGGCCTGGAGATCCCTGGTTCCTGAAGCGGTTCTATGTTGACGGCCACGAGTACAACGTGGTGGCTATCAAGACGGAGGGCGACGGCGTGGCACCCTACGATGGTCGCTGCGACCTGGACGTAGACGACGATGGGTGGATTGATGATCCTCCGTGGGAAGATACTACCCTGTTTAAGTTCATCACCATCAGAACCCCCGTCCCTAAGGTGCCAGTCCTCATTGAGCAGCACTCGGTGAACCTGCAGGATTACGCTCTTGAGGATTGGCTGTCGGTGATGCCGCCCTACAACTACGAACACTACATCATTGAGGACGTCCAGGCTATCACTGCCTTCGACATGAACGAGGATACAGTGGATTACCTCGGTAAATTGGTAGGGCCGGTGCCTCCTATCTTGCAGAAGAACGGGCCTTTCCCCTACGACGGAGCCACCCCCGGTGACGCTCAAGGGCTCTATGCACCTTACGACCTTCAGAGGGAGGTGTACCTCACCTACATCGAAGAGGATAAGAACCCGCAGTTCCTGGGCGAGTTGAAGGAGAAGTACGGCGAGGCCACGGACGAGACGGAATTCTGGTACGTGGAGCAGTGGTGGACCCTGCCCTGGCAGTACACTGAGTTCGTGCTGCCAGACATCCGCGACGACATCACCGAAGCCCTGAGCGCATGGGATCCCAATGGCGCTGAACTGGACCCGGACCTGTACCTGCTGGCCAGCGCCTTCACTGCGCCGCAGGCCGAGTACCTGTACTGGATTCAGGACGAGTCCTTGCCCCTGCGATACAACTTGTTTTGGGATGGTCTGAAGTGGGAGTACGTCACGACAGACACCGTCACGTCAGAGCTGCCTGGTTGGAAGAATCGGGTGAAGTTCTGGTTCGATCCGGCTGTCGGGGGCAAGAAGTACAAGGATGGGAATGGGCTGAGGGTCTTTAGCATGGAGCGTCCCGCTACGGCGGTCTCGCTGGCCGATTTCTACCCAGGTGCTGGCAGTACGAGTCCGGCAGTAGTGGACATGGGAAACGCTGACTATCCGGTGGAAATCCCACCCTACACCGATCCCTGGGCTCCCTTCAATCCCCAGCTCCCCGAGGCGCCGCGCAAGGACTCGCTGACCTTCAACCCCGCTTACATGAATGAGTTCAGCCACGGTGGCGAGGACCTGTACGATCTCTATCGCCAGATAGCCATTGAGGAGCACGACGCCCGGGAGAAGGTCTTCCCCAGGATGTGGTACGAGCCGGAGTATGTGGACAAGGTCCTGGTGGGGACCCCGGTTACCTACACCGAGGTCTACACTTTCCCGGCGGTGATGCAGGAGTTCACCTACATGTTCCTGGACGCCCAGGACTTGCCTAGCCATGGGCAGCCGAAAACAAGCCGTCTGGCCTTCCCCATCGGCACGGCGGCCGATGAACTGCCGGCTCCAAGTCCAGTTACCGGAAACCTGCCTCCCGGCTTGATTCCCCCCATCTCGGCCAGTTTTGGCTATGGCCTGACCACCTTCGATGCGAACTTCGATGGCAGCCATGACATCGTCACCATCCACAGTGAGGAGACCATCTCGGAGACTTTGGGTATAGGAGTGGACTTTGATGGAAATAACGTCATTGACCAGCTTGACACAGACGGAGCGGAGCTGACTGGAGACGAGTTGGTGGTCTTAACGGTGGAAAACATCGTCCTGAGTCGGCACGAGAGCG
>CAYNWI010000323.1:0-3271 GCA_964400825.1 uncultured Anaerolineae bacterium
CCCCTCTCCCAACCCTGGGAGAGGGGGAACTGGGACTCCCCTCCCCCGCTTCCCCCCCAGAGTTGGGGGGGACTGAGGGGGGGCTGGGAGTGGGGGCTGCGATAGCCCTCTCCCCCTGGCCCCCTCTCCCAACCCTGGGCGAGGGGGAACTGGGACTCCCCTCCCCCGCTTCCCCTCCAGAGTTGGGGGGGACTGAGGGGGGGCGTGGAGGGGCTGGGGGTGGGGGCATGATCGTCTTAGTCACTAGATCGCTCAGGAGGAGCCAGGCCGCCTTGGGTATGTTCAGCTTCAGCAACCCCAGCGGCAGCTCCAGCTCCCGCTTGTCGCAGACGGTGGACAGGTTGGCAGCATCCACCTGGGGCTTGAGGGCCGTCAGCAGCTTCTTGCGCCGTCTCTCTCTTTCGGCGCCCCCCGTTCCCCCCAATTTTGGGGGGCTGGCCTCCGTTCCCCCCAAAGTTGGGGGGCTGGCCTCCGTTCCCCTCAAAGTTGGGGGGGCAGGGGGGAGGTCGGGGATGCTCACGATGTCGTCTATCTGCCTGACGAGACGGATGGCCTTCTTGATGCGCTTTTCGACCGCCTCGGCCCGCTGGCGATCAACCAGGCCGTGGCGGGCCTTGATGGAATTGAGGCGCAGCCCCGCCTCGTAAGTGCTGGCCACGATCTCGTCCCGGTTCATCCACTCCGTTTCGTAGTTGAGCACGTATTTCCAGCTAGGCTGGAGGAGCGCGCAGCGGTGCTCTTCCAGGCTGCGGTGAAAGAGCCGATAGCCGTGGGCCTCCGGTTGCTCGAAAGCCCGGCTGCCGGGGTCGAGGAAGGGGGCCAGAGGCGAGATGAACGGGTGTACATAAGAAGTACGGTCGGCGGGCTTGTTGAAGCGTCGTAGCAGGTGGTCACAGTAATCAACCGTCCCCATGACCGTCTGGTAAGTCTGCCTGGCCAGGCCGATCATGAAGAAGAGGTCCAGGCGCTGGCAGCCGGCCTCCAGGGCATAGCCGATGGTGTCCTCCAGCTCCTGGTTGGAGTAGTTTCGGCCAAAGGTGCGGCGCACCCCCTCGCTGTGGGACTCCGGCGAAATCTCCAGGACGAAGTTGGGCGCCGCTTTCCCCAGCTTTTGCAAAAAGTCGCGTGAAGCGGGGCCGAAGAACTCCAGCATCAACTGGCCATCGAATCCCTCGATGGCCTTCAGGAAGCGCTCGGCCTGCTCCATGCCGGCCTGGCGGATGTCGCCCAGCACGAAGATGGGGCCCTTGCTGAAGCGCTGGATGTTGCTGATGTCCTGGGCCAGCGCCTCAGGAGAGCGGAAGGCTGGCCTGGCCCGCCCGTAGAATTCGCGGAAGGCCCGAGCGGAGCCACCGCAGGTCAGGCAGTTGTGGCGGCAGCCCCGGCAGGTGAGGGCGGCGGTGATGGGATACCCCAGCCAGCGCTGGAAGGGGACGAAGTTGGCCAGATCCCGGTAGCGGGCCACAGCCCTGACCACGTAGCCGTAATCAATGAGGACGCCATCCAGGTCTTCAGGGCTGTAGGTGAGGGGGTTAATATGCACTTGCCCCTGGGCATCCCGCCAGGTGAGGTTGGGCACCTCGTGAGGCTCGCGGCCTTCCATGATGCAGCGCATCAGTTGCCGCAGCGGCTCCTCGGTGGAATCGCCCCGCATGACATAATCCACGGCGGGATAGTTCATCAACTCCTGGTGATAGTAGGTGGCGGAGAGGCCGCCGAAGATGACGGGAGTGTGAGGGTGGTGCTTCTTGACGATGTTGGCTACTTCTATCGCCCCGTGAGCGTGGGGCAGCCAGTGGAGGTCAAGGCCGAAGGCGTCGGGGCGCAGGCGGCGAATCTGCTTCTCCACGTCGAACCGGACATCGTTCAACATGCGCACCGCCAGGTTGACGATGCGCACTCGGAAACCGTGTCGCTCCAGGTGTTCGGCCAGGGTGGTGAAGCCGATGGGATACATCTCGAAGACAGTGGTGGAGGGTACCACGTCGCTAACCGGGCCGTAGAGGATGGATTCCTGGCGGAAGTCGTAGACGCTGGGCGCGTGGAGTAGCACCAGGTTTGTTTTGGTCATAGGAATGGGGCTCTTTCGCAGGTGTCATTGCGAGAAGCGAAGCGACGAAGCAATCTCCAGTCCACGGCGGAGGGGATTGCTTCGCTCCCTGCGGTCGCTACTAAGAAACAAACTCGGTAACTGAGAAAACTCACTGGACTGCGGACGCAAGTCCGCCTTTCCATGCTCAAAGCAGACTTGCGTCTGCACTCCAGCCTGTGAATCCTCCAGTACTGAAATTGGTTTCTTCCCTAATGAGTGGCGCGAACGCGACATGGAACAGCTCGCAATGACACAGATAGGGTGACATTACACACGGACGCGGGCGCCGGGCACGGGTACTGATTCGAGGGTCTCCTCGACCACAGCTCTGGGATCAACCTCTTTGATGCGGGCCGAGGGGCTGACGATCAGACGGTGGGCCAGGGCGGTTATAGCCAGGGCCTTGATGTCATCGGGGATGACGTAATCGCGCCCCAGGATGGCGGCTCGCGCTCGACTGGTCTTGTAGAGAGCCAGGCTCCCGCGAGGGCTGGCCCCGAGATAAACGTCGGGGTGCTCACGGGTGGCGTTTACCAGGCTCACGATGTATTCTTTGACCAAAGAGTCGACATAAACCTCTTTGACCCTCTCCTGAGCGTTCAGCAGTTCCTGGATGTCTATCACTTGCTCAAGGGTCTCTACCGGGTGTACATATTGCTGAGAATCGAGGATGGCTATCTCGTTCTCAGGGCTGGGGTAGCCGAGGCTGATGCGCATCATGAAGCGGTCCAACTGGGCCTCGGGCAGGGGGAAAGTGCCCTCGTACTCGATGGGGTTTTGCGTGGCCAGAACGAGGAAGGGCTCAGGGATGGGGTAAGTGACGCCATCCACCGTGACCTGTTGCTCCTGCATGGCCTCCAGCAGGGCCGACTGGGTCTTGGGGGTGGCGCGGTTGATCTCATCGGTGAGGACGATTTGGGCCATCACCGGGCCGGGCCGGAACTCGAACTCGCGCGTCTTCTGATTGAACACCGACACCCCCGTCACGTCGCTGGGCAACATGTCTGGAGTGAACTGGATGCGCCGGAAGGTGCAGCCGATGGATTTGGCGATGGACCTGGCCAGCATCGTCTTGCCCACGCCCGGCACGTCCTCGATGAGCAGGTGCCCCCGGCAGAGCAGGCCCACCAGAGTGAGCTTTATCTCCTCGTGCTTGCCGATGATGACCTTCTCCACGTT
>CAYNWI010000324.1:0-3230 GCA_964400825.1 uncultured Anaerolineae bacterium
AGTTGCTGTGGTAGACGATGCCCATAGCGTCCGTCTCGGCGTAGCGAACCCGCAATGTCGCCTCGATTACGTAACCCTCGCTCATGTGCTGCCCCCGAGTTCCCCTGAGTTCCTATGAGTTCCCTTGAATTCCCCTGCCTCAACCGAACTCCCTCATCAACGCTCGCCCCAGCCTTTTGATACCCTCCTCGATCTTCTCCGGGCCGGCGGTGGCGAAGGTCAGACGCATGGCGTTTTTGCCACCCTCGTCGGGATAGAAGGCTCGGCCAGGCACGAAAGCCACCTTTTCCTGCAGGGCTACGTCCAGGAACTCCGAGGCATCAACGTGTTCTGGCAATTGCACCCAGAGAAAGAGGCCACCCTGGGGGCGGACCCAGGTGACACCCGGCGGGAAGTGCTTCTCCATGGCGGCCAGCATCGCGTCCCTGCGCTCTCTGTAGACCTCTCGGATCGTCTTCACGTGCCTGCGGAGGATGCCCCGCTGGCAGATGTCGTTGACTACCATCTGAATGAAGGTGCTGGTGTGCAGGTCTGCCCCTTGCTTGGCCTGGACGAGCCTGGCGATGATCTTGCTGGGAGCGACGATCCAACCCAGGCGGATGCCGGGGGAGAGGGTCTTGGAGAAGGTGCTCAGGTAGAGGACGTTCTCCTTGTGCAAAACTACGAGGGGGGTGATGTCCTGGCCCTCGAAGCGCAACTCGCCGTAGGGGTCGTCTTCCACGATGAAGACGCCGTACCTGGCGGCCAGCTCCACCAGCTTTAGCCGCCGCTCCAGGGTCATCGTCACCCCGGCCGGGTTGTGGAAGTTGGGCAAGACGTACATGAACTTAACGGGTTGGCGTTCCAGCACCTCTTCCAGCTTATCCGTCTGGATTCCATCCTCGTCGAGGGGAACGGTCACGAAGCGGGCCTGGTAGGCCCTGAAGGACTGTATCGCTCCCAGGTAGGTGGGCCCCTCGGTGAGGATGACGTCGCCGGGATTGATGAACATCTTGCCGATCAGGTCGAGGGCCTGCTGGGAGCCGTTGACGAGGAGGATGTTTTCCTGTTCGGCGGGCACGCCGTACTTTTGCATCTTCTCCACCAGGTACTGACGGAGGGGTGGATAGCCTTCGGTGGTACCATACTGAAGAGCCCGCGCCCCATCGTGGCTCAGGACGTAGTGGCAAGCCTCCTCGAACTCCCTGACCAGGAACAGCTCAGAAGCGGGCATCCCCCCGGCGAAGGAGATGATGTCTGGCTGCAAGGCCAGCTTCAGCAGGTCCCGGATGATCGAGCTCACCATGCTCTGAGTTCGCTCGGCGAAGCAATCATCCCAATTCGTGGTTACCTGGCCATCAAAAGTAGACGTCGCTGTCATTGTGAAACCTCCTTGTTTCTATTTGGATATTGGGTATTGGATATTTCTCTCGTTTGATGATCTCCCGCAGGGCAAGCCGACGCGCCTGGCCCGTCAGGCACTCCAGTTTGCGCACCCCCAACGGGTCAATCTCCTCCCGCAGAAGCCGCACCTCCTCCTCGGTAGGAGGCATTGTCTCTTCAAGATCGTACGCTATCTCCAGGGGAAAACCGGTCTGTGCCTGGACTTCCTCGGTCGCCACGCCGGGGTGACGGGATACCAGACGCAACCGCCCGTGTGCGAAGTCAAACTGGCCCAGGTTGCTCACCAGGTAGCGGGGGCCGGGGCTGGTGATGCCCCGCTCGCGCCGCTCCTCCTGGCCCTCGCCGCCCAGGTATCCGACCCCGCTACGGAAATCCAGCTTTTCCACGAAGACTCGCTGCTCGTGGCGGGGCACGTAGAAGTAGATCCGCCTGGAGAAGTTGGTCACGTCGGCTATGCCGCCGCAGCCGGGCAGCCGCAGGCGTGGCTGGTAGTAATCGCCGATGACCACGTTGTTGAAGTTTCCGTAGGCATCTATCTGGGCTGGCCGGAAGAACTCCTTGGGCTGCAAGGTGGGCAGCAGCTCGGCGCTGACCTCTGCGAAACTTAGCAATCGGATAGCCTGACCCAGCCAGGCTTCCTCAATGCGGGACAGGGAGAGGGGGCGCCAGTCAGCGCAGATGGCGCTGCCGATGGCCGTGGTGAAGGTGATGCCGGGGGCGTGGGTCAGCCTGGCCAGGATGTACCCGGCGGCCACCAACGGCGTGGCGATGCCCTGGGCTACTGCCTCGCCGTCTTCGATCTGGCGGGCGATGCAAGCACAAATCAGTTCATCGATGGTGTAATCACTGGCGGTCCGTTTCATAGCCGAGTAACTTGACAATGTGATACCAGACCTAGCGTCATTGCGAGGAGCGAAGCGACGAAGCAATCTCCACCGTTGTCAGCAATTGCACCTTGGGGATTGCTTCGCTCTGCTCGCAATGACAAGAGAGAGCTATTTCCCTTTTGGCGGTGGTTGTTCCTCTCGGCGGTAGGGCACGGGAATGTACTGGACGGATGGGCGGCGCTGGCCGGCCTGGCGGTAGAGCTGCATCAACTGGCACACCTCATCTGGCATATCCAGCTTAATGGGCAGGCCCATTTTCCCCGCCTCCTCTGCGCTGATGGGATAGTCGTGCGTCCACCGGCCAGCGCTGAGAGCCTCGGCGATCTCGGTGGCTTTCTCCTCCCCCATCCCGTTGCCCATCAGGATCTCCACCACGGTCTGCTTGACCTGGGAGACGGCCTTCTTGGCCATGTCGGCCAAGATCAGGGTTTCGTCGTCGGTCTCGTTGACGTCCTTGATCTTGGTCACGGTGAGGATGGAGCTGGCCGGATAGCGGCCCAGTTGGGGATCAACGGGCCCCAGGACGGCGTTCTCGTCCATCACGATCTCGTCAGCGGCCAGGGCGATGAGGGTTCCACCGGACATGGCGTAGTGAGGGATGAAGACGGTGACCGGAGCCTGGTGGCGGATGAGGGCATGGGCAATCTGCTCGGCGGCCAGAACCAGCCCGCCGGGGGTGTGCAGGATGATGTCTATGGGCATGTCTTCAGGAGTCAGGCGGATGGCCCTGAGCAGCGCCTCTGAGTCCTCGATGTCAATGTAGCGAGAGAAGCCTATTCCCAGGAAGCTGAGCATCTCCTGGCGGTGGATGAGAGTGATGAGGCGCGAGTCGCGCTTCTTTTCCAGTTGCCGCATCACGCGCTGCCGACTAGCCTCCAGGAGCCTCTTCTGCAAGGCAGGGAGCAGACTGGAAACGATGATGAAGATCCAAAACAAATCGAACAGGCTGAAATTCATTTT
>CAYNWI010000325.1:0-3224 GCA_964400825.1 uncultured Anaerolineae bacterium
TGATGAAGGCCAGGGCACTGGAGGCCCAGGGACGGGAGATCATCCACCTGGAGATCGGCGAGCCCGACTTCGACACTCCCGCCAACATCGTCGAGGCGGGCATCAAAGCCCTGCGCCAGGGCCAGACCCATTACACCCCGTCGGCAGGCATCCCCCAGCTCAGGGAAGCTATCGCTGAGGAGATTGCCACCACACGGGGCATCGAGGTCCATCCAGACCAGGTGGTGGTCACGCCGGGCGGCAAGCCCATCATGTTCTTCACCATCCTGGCCCTGTGCGAGCAGGGCGACGAGGTCATCTATCCCAACCCAGGCTTCCCCATCTACGGATCCATGATCAACTTCGTCGGCGCCACCCCCGTGCCCGTCCCGCTTCTGATGGAAAAGGACTTCCGCTTCGACATCGAAGAGTTCAAGAGCCTGGTCTCCCCCAAAACGAAGATGATCATCCTCAACTCGCCGCACAACCCCACCGGCGGGGTGCTGACCAGGGAGGATCTGGAAGCCATCGCCGAGGCGGCCATTGAGAACGACGCCGTGGTGCTCTCGGACGAGATCTACAGCCGCATGGTCTACGAGGGGGAGTTCGCCAGCATCACTCAATTCCCCGGCCTGGAGGAGCGAACCATTATTTTGGATGGCTTCTCCAAAACCTACGCCATGACGGGCTGGCGCATGGGCTACGGAGTGATGCCCCACTGGCTGGCAGCGCAGGTGACTAATCTGATGGTCAACTCCAACTCCTGCACCGCCGCCTTCAGCCAGTGGGCCGCCATCGAGGCCCTCACAGGGCCGCAGGACGAGTCCCAGAAGATGATCGAGGCTTTCCGTCAGCGGCGGGACGTGATCGTGGACGGCCTCAACCAGATTCCCGGCTTCCGCTGCCTGAGGCCCAAAGGCGCTTTCTACGTCTTCCCCAACGTCGAGGGCACGGGTAGGAGTTCCCAGGAGATGGAGGATTTCCTGCTCAACGAAGCCGGCGTGGCCACCCTCTCTGGCACGTCCTTCGGCGAGTACGGCGAGGGCTTCCTCCGCTTCTCTTATGCCAACTCGGTGGAGAACATACAGAAGGCCCTGGGGCGGATCGGGGAGGCGGTGACCAAGCCATAGAAACGTCCATAGCCCAAAATGGGGACAACTTGCCGTTTTAGGTGCTGCAACTCAAAGCCCCTTCACCTCATCACAGGCGAAGGGGCTCTGTTTTTTAGGTGGGTTTGGTGTCAATCACAATGCGCACGGCTTACCCCGTTCGTCGCTGACGTCGAACCTCGTGGACAATCTCGTTGATCTCATCCAGGGACAATGGTTCTCCTGCCGGCGCCTGAGCAACGAGACTCGTCACCGTGAGGAGGCATGATGCGCTTGAGGTGTAGCGCATCTCCTTCAGTCCAGACGACGAAGCGGTCTGAAGGACGAAAACGAGCAGCGATCTCTGCGGGCAGTTTCAGAGTGTCCTGCGAGGTGAGTTCGGCTATCTCGATCATCCTCTCCTTGTCAGCGAATAGACCTCCTATCTACTCTTCCCCAGTTTCCTCCTCCTTACCCTTGGCGATAACCTCCACCTCCTCCGGCATGATTGGCACTATTTCCTCTTCCTCCACCACTTCAGCAGCAGCCCAGGTGACTTTAGCCACTAGCTCCTCGGTGTCGGTCAGGATTTCCACAGTAGGCGGCAACCGAAGATCTTTGACGTAGATGGCTTGATCTATCTCCTCCAGCCCGCTCAGGTCAACCTCGATGGCCTCGATCAGGTCGCCGGGCAGACACTCTATCTCCACCTCATCGAGACCCTGCAACACCATAGCCCCTACCTGATCTGCCGCCGGCGCTTCGCCGACCAAGACCAAAGGCACTTCTGTGGTGATCTTCTCGGTCATAACCACGGCGTAGAAATCAACGTGGATAGGTTTACCGGCGATCACGTCCCACTGCACATCCCTGGCCAGAGCCATTTGGCGTTTTCTAGACCTGCCGACTTTCAAGGCGATCAGCCGATGCCCCCCAGCCTGGGCCAGGACACGGTTCAACTCCCGCTCCTCAACCTGAAGAGGAATCGAGACGGTTTCGTGGCCATACAACACAGCGGGAACAAGTCCTTCACGTCGCAAGCTTTTCACCTTCTTGCCAAGCACTTCCCTTGTCTGCGTTTCGAGTTCGATTTGCTCCATGTTTTCTTTTTCCTCGCTTCCTTTAATCTCCTATCAGCGATATTGTAGCGCATTTTTCCTTTCTCGTCAAGCAGCATTTGCAGATAAAGACGGTTTATGGTAGGATTATGGACGAGGACAGAAGAGATGGATTTGCCGGTCGAGACGGCCAACAACCGAGGCACAGGCAAAGGTTGGAGATCACTCCTGGGTGTAGCTCTCTGCGTCCTGGGTCTGATCCTCATCGCCTTCTCAGCTTTCGTCGTGTGGACGCAGCAGGGCGACGGTCTTCCCCCGGACGTACCTCAAGCCGCCGTGAACCCCTTTGGCGTAAATGTGGCCCTGGAGCAATACGACGCAGCAGAATTGGAGCAGGCTCTAGACCTGATCGAGGCTGGCGGCTTCCAGTGGGTGCGGCAAACCTTCCCCTGGGCCGACATCGAAGCTCAGGCCGGTCAATACGATTGGGCCGCCTGGGATAGAATCGTGACCGCCGCTCAGGAGCACAACCTCAACCTCATCGCCGTGCTGGACTCCTCGCCCGGCTGGGCACAAGCCAGTCCTGAGACGGCGAACCGCCACGCACCACCGCAGGAACTGGCCGACTTCGGTCGCTTCGCCCAGGCTTTTGCCGAGCGCTATCGAGAGGCGATTGACTATTATCAGATCTGGGACGAGCCCAATCTCAGCTCCCATTGGGGTCACACTTACGTAGACCCAGCCGGCTATGCCCGCCTCCTGCGAGAGGGCTACATCCAGGTCAAAACCGCCGACTCTACTGCCTTCGTCTTGACGGCCGGCCTGGCCCCTAACAGCGAGAGCGGCCCCCTCAATCTGAACGAGGTGGCTTTCCTGCAAAGTCTGTACACTGTGGGGGCGGGCGACTATTTCGACATCGTAGCCGTCAAGCCCTACGGCTTCGACACAGGGCCTGACGACCGTCGGGTCGAGTTGACAACCCTCAACTTCTCCCGAGCCCAGTTGGTGCGGGAGGTCATGGTTGCCAACGGCGATGCGGACCAGGCCGTGTGGGCGGTAGAGTTCGGTTGGAATGCCCTGCCCCCAGGTTGGCAGGGGC
>CAYNWI010000326.1:0-3220 GCA_964400825.1 uncultured Anaerolineae bacterium
CCGCAGACGCAGCGGTGGATGGGGCACGTAGTCGCTGGGGATGAAGGCGGGCAGGGGCAAATCAATGGAGACGGAGGGCGCAAGGGGGGCTGATAGGGGGGAAGGAATCTCGCCCTCAGGTTCTTCTTTGAGCTCCCGCACCGCCTGCGCCAGGAGGCGGCAGTAGAGGTCGAAACCCACGGCGGCGATGTGGCCGTGCTGCCGGGTGCCAAGCAAGTCCCCGGCCCCACGGATCTCCAGATCGCGCATGGCGATGCTGAACCCGGCCCCCAACTCGCTGGCCTCCAGGATGGTCTGCAAACGCTGGCGGGCTGTGTCGGTCAGGCGGTGGGGGTGGTCGTACAGGAAGTAGGCGTAGGCCCGACGAGCGCCCCGGCCAACCCGGCCGCGCAACTGATAAAGGTCGGCCAGACCGAACTGGTTGGCGCGGTTGACGATGAGGGTGTTGACGTTGGGGATGTCCAGGCCACTCTCGATGATGGAAGTGCAGACCAGGACGTCTATTTTGCCGGCTGCGAAATCCAGCATCACCTGCTCCAGCTTCGCCTCAGGCATCTGGCCGTGGCCGATGGCCAGCGTGGCTTCGGGCACGATGCGCTCCAGACGTTGGGCGATAGGTCGGATGCTTAATACTCGGTTGTGTACGAAATAGACCTGCCCGCCGCGGTCCAATTCCCGCAGGATGGCCTGGCGAATGAGGGTCTCGTCGTATTCGCCCACGTGGGTCTTGACGGGAAGCCGCTCTTCGGGCGGGGTGTCAATGGTGCTCATGTCCCGCACTCCCGTCAGCGACATGTAGAGGGTGCGGGGTATGGGGGTGGCGGTGAGGGTGAGGACATCCACCTCCTTGCGCATCTGCTTGAGCTTCTCCTTGTGGGTCACGCCGAAGCGCTGCTCCTCGTCTATGATGAGCAGGCCCAGGTCCTGGAAGGCCACGTCCTTTTGGATCAGACGATGGGTGCCGACCACGATGTCCATTGTCCCCGCCTGTAGCTTTTGCAGAATTTCCCCCTGCTCACGTCGTGATCTGAAGCGGGAGAGCATCTCCACTTCGACAGGGAAGGGCTTGAGCCGCTCCTGAAAGGTGGTGTAGTGCTGCTGAGCCAGCACGGTGGTGGGTACCAGGATGGCTACCTGCTTGTTGTCCATCACCGCCTTGAAAGCCGCCCGCAGGGCGACCTCGGTTTTGCCGTAGCCCACGTCGCCACAGACGAGTCGGTCCATGGGCTTGGGCTTCTCCATGTCGGCCTTGATCTCCTCGACGGCCCGCAGTTGATCCTCGGTCTCGATGTAGGGGAAGGATGCCTCCAGCTCGGCTTGCCAGGGGTGATCGGGGGGAAAGGCGTGGCCCGGCACGACCTCCCGCGCTGCGTAGAGCTCCAGGAGATCACGGGCGATGTCCTCCACGGCCCGCTTGGCCCGGGCCTTGACTTGCGCCCAATCAGCCGCGCCCAGGCGGTGGAGTGCGGGAGCGCGATCGCTCGCCCCCACGTAACGGCTGAGGCGGTCCGCCTGGTGAATGGGTACGTACAGCTTATCGCCCCCGTGGTATTCGACCTCCAGATACTCCCGCTTCACCCCCCCCTCTTTCCCCCCTAAAGTTGGGGGGGATGAAGGGGGGGCGAGGGTCAGCTCAACCAGGCCGCGGAAGATGCCGATGCCGTGCTCGAGGTGCACCACGTAGTCGTCGGGGGCCATGTCGGCGAAAAATGCCTCTGGTGTCACCGCGCTCGGTCGGCGCACCCGACGGGGCAGGGGCCTCGACCAGCCGAAGATCTCCGCATCGGTCATCAGGCAGCACGTTGCTGGTGCCAGTACCCAGCCCTCGGCCAGGGTGCCCTGCACGATAGTCAGGCTGCGCAGGGGGGGCAAAACCCTGAGGGTCTCCGAGACCCTTAGGGTTTGCGTGTAGGCTTCTCGCTCTCCCCACAGCGCGGCCAGTCGTTGGGCCTGACGGCTCACCACCACGATGCGCTGACCCTCCTGGAGCATCCGCCGCCAGTCTTCCAGCACCTGCTTGAGGCGGCCGCCGTAGCGGGGGCCTGGGGCAAAGAGCCGGCTCAGAGGCTGTTCCTCCCCGTCGTATCCCAGCACCAGGGGATGCCTGTCCAGCAGCGTGTCTTGCAACTCGTCCCAGGTGAAGTAGGGGATGGGGAGCCCGCCGGGCAATTCGCTCGCTTCCAGCAGGTCTTTCTGAAGCTCCAGCGCGCTGGACTCCAGGTCGGCCATAGCTGTTTCCAATTCGGTCAGGTCGTCAACGACTAGCAGACCTTCGGTGGGCAGGAAATCCATGAGGTTGCCCGGTTGGGAGTAGAGGTAGGGAATGTAGAACTCGAGGCCCCTGAAGTGCCGCCCCTCCTCCAGCGCTGCGAGGTTGGCCTCGAATTCGGCCGCCGCCGATTCGTGACAGGCTGAGAGGTCCAACGGGGCTGCTTGTTGAGCTGCCAGCGGGCCATGCTTAGGGAGGGCCTCGCTGGCTGGAACCAGGGTAAACGAGGATACTTGCTCTTGAGAACGCTGGGTATCCGGCTCGAACAGGCGCAGGGACTCGATCTCATTCCCGAAGAGCTCGATGCGCACCGGCTGCGCGCTGTGGGGAGGGAAGACGTCAACGATCCCGCCGCGCCGGCTGAAAGTGCCCGGCTCCTCGACCAGGCTCGCCGGCTCGTAGCCCAGGGAGACCCAGTGGGCCAGCATTTTCTCCAGGGAGATTTGCTGGCCCTGCTGCAGGGTATGCACGCCAGCCTGAAATTCCGGCACGGGTATGGTTTTCTGCATCAAAGCGCGGGCCGAGGCGACGATGATGGGAGGGAGGGCACTCTTTCCGTCGAGTTGTAACAGCGTGGCCAGCACCCGAATACGTTGCTGGATGGTTTCGACGTTCCAGGCGATGTGTTCGTAGGGTAGGGCGTTGGGTTCGGGGAAAAGTAAAACGCCCTCCGGCCTGGCCGACCAGAGGCACAATTGGCTGTGGAGTTGGTGGGCCTGCTCTGGCCGGGCCGTCACCATCACCAGCGGCCTGTCCAGCTCCCGTTGTAGGGCGGCGATGAGGTAGGGCCGCGCCGCAGCCAGCAGGCTGAGGTTTACGGGATAGGGTAGGGAGCGTGGGGTCGTATCCTGGACCCTCAAACCCTCGATCAGCTCGCGATAGCCAGGTATGTCTTCGACCAGGGAGAGCAGGCCCGACAAGCTCAGTTCGTTCACGCCCAATCCTTTCCAA
>CAYNWI010000327.1:0-3212 GCA_964400825.1 uncultured Anaerolineae bacterium
CTAGGTAGCAGTATGGAGGGGGGTGATCGCAGGGGAAAAAGGCTGTTATCCGTTTCCGTTGGCTGGTGACCGACCTGAGGCCTGAGCTGGTTCCCAGGTTGGCCCCCCAATCTACTTCAACTGAGAAAAAAGAAAGGAGAATACTTAATGAAGAAGAACGGTTTAATGGGTAAACTTATCGGTGAGGCCATCGGCGTATGGGCCATCATCTTCTTCGGCGATGGACTCCTTCACGTGGCTATTCTGCATAACCAGGTTCCCGCTCTATGGCAGGCCTCCATCGGGTGGGGTTTGGCCGTGGCACTGGCCGTGTGGTTTGGGGCCTCTCTGTCAGGGGCTCACTACAACCCAGGTGTCACACTGGCACTGGCCTGGCGCCGTGGCTTCCCGTGGTCGCAGGTTGTTCCGTACATCGTCGCGCAGATCATCGGCGGCTTCGTAGGAGCAGCCACGCTGGGCATCATGTACTCGTCCGACATCAGCCACTTCATCGCGGCCAACAACATCGTGAAGACCGATGCGAGTGGTCTGCTGACGGCACTGATGTACTGCCCGTACACCCCCCATCCGGCCATGTTCGGTCTCGTGAACGCGGCCTCGGCGGCAGAGGCTAACCAACTGGCGGGGCAGCTCGTGCCCTGGTGGTTGGGCGGTCTCGCCGAGTTCATCGTCACGGCCTGTCTGATGGCCGGCATCCTGAACTTCTTGGATGAGGATCAGCAGTTCAAGCCAGGGGCGCTCTTCCCCTTCGTCCTGGGCCTGCTGGTGGCCATGCTGGTCTTCGCCGAGGCTCCGTTGACCATGATCTCGATGAACGCCGCCCGTGACCTGGGGCCGCGTATCTGGCTCCTGCTCAACGGTTACGGCCACTGGGCCTTCCCCGGCCTGCAAGGGGGCGGAAGCACCCTGGCCACCACGGTCTTCCCGGCCCTGGGCGCACTGTTCGGCGCCTGGTTCTTTGACACGTTCCTGAAGCCCCACATGGGCAAGGCCTAAATCGCTTCTAGGGAGGGCGGCGGACGTGGAACGGAGACGTGAAATGTGGGCTCGCCGCCCTCCTCTACACGACAGATTTGGAGAGGATCATGGGGGGAATGACCCCCCGCATCTCATGAAGAGAGAAAGGAGCTAGAAATGACCAAACCAAGAGTAGCCATTGTGAGGACGGGCACGCTGAAGGGCACCCCGGAATTCATGGGGGGCAAGTTTGTCCGCTACGACGAGGACATCGCCCAAGTCAAAGCCAAGATCAAGGAAACCATTGATCTGGCAGTGGGCGGTATTGACAACATCGTCAAGGAGGGCGAGACGGTGCTCATCAAGCCCAACCTGGCCTTCCAGGCCCCGCCCGAATGTCATTCGGTCGTAGAGCCACGTGTGCTGGAGGGCATGGTCGCTTTCCTCAAGGAAGAATCGAAGGCTAAAGAGGTGTGGGTTGGCGACAACCCGTCGCTGGGCCAGCACGTTGGCCGCGCTCGCCCCGCCTTCGAAGCATCCGGGATGGGGGAGGCCGCCAGGCGCGGCGGCGCCGACCGCGTGATCTACTTCGACGAGGAGGAACTGGTTGACGTCGAGATCGAAGGCGCCAAGTTGTTCCGTCACGCCAAGGTCTTCAAACCCTTCCTGGACGCTGACCGCGTCATCAACCTGCCCAAGATGAAGGTGCACCTGGCTGGCACCGTCTCGCTGGGGCTGAAGAACTGGAATGGGATCGTCCCCAACGTACACCCCAGCGGCCAGCAGCAGGACATACACCGCATTGACCTGAGCCAGAAGTTTGCCGATATGTACCGCATCCGCAAGGCCGACCTGACTTTCGTCGACGGCATCATTGCCATGGAAGGACAGGGCCCGCACGTTGGCACGCCAGTCGAGATGAACCTGTTCATCGCCGGCACCGATACAGTGGCCGTGGACGCCGTGACCGCCTACGTCATGGGCTTCGAAACCATTGAGATCCCGGCGGTGCGCGTTGCCGCCACTGAGGGGCTGGGCGAGCGCGACATTGACAAGATCGAGATCGTCGGCACGCCCATTGCCGAGGTGCGCACTTTCTTCAAGCGGCCGATGATTGACCCGATCGGGTTGATCCCCGGCGTCAACGTCATCGTGCAGCAGACCTGCCCCGGCTGCTTCGCCAACATCCGTGGCGGGCTCGACGGCTTCAACGCCAGCGGCATCGACATGGCCGACTTCATCGAGAAGGTCGGCGAGATCTACATCGTGGCCGGCGGCGTGCCCGATCTCCAGCCGGAGTTGGTCAAGGGCAAGCACCTGTTCGTGGCTGGCGACTGCTGGAAGTACTTCCCGAGCAGGGGTAAGGTCGAAGAGGCGATGAAGCTGGCCAAGAGCGTGACCAAGTATCCTGGTTGTGCGCCGGTCTACATCTTCGCCCAGCTCAACGGCGACCTGCAGGCTCTTTATCAGAAGGCCGGGTAGCCAATCCGTGTGGCAGGTCAGTCAGAGGGAGGAAAGCCATTTGTTTCCCCCTGAACTCTGACTGGCGCTGGGCGGGTTGATGTGGGAATCGCAGGTGGCGAGACTGACCCAAAAGGGATACTGGCTGGATCTGGGACTGGTGCCCTACACGCCAGCCTTCGCCGCCCAGGAGCAAATCTTACAAGCGTGCATGACCGGCCGATTCTCCCCCACTATCATCTTGCAGGAGAACTGGCCGGTCTTTACTATCGGCCGGTCGGGGAGCCGGGCCAACATCCTGACCTCGGCCGAGGAGCTGGAGCGGCGTGGGATCGAAGTGCTGGAGGTCAACCGGGGAGGCGATGTCACTTACCACGGTCCCGGCCAACTCATCGTCTCCCCGCTGCTCTATCTGGGCGACGTTGACCTGAACGCCAACCAATACCTGCACCGACTGGAGGACGTGCTCATCGAGTTGTTGGCCCGTTATGACGTTCAGATAAGCAAGAAAGCCGACTATCCTGGTGTCTGGCTGGGAGAGGCCAAGATCGGTGCCGTGGGAATCGCCGTGAGGCACGGCTATACCTTTCACGGCCTTTCGCTCAACGTCAACCTGGACCTGACCCCGTTCAATCTGATCAACCCGTGCGGTGTCAGCCGGATGCCGGTTGCTTCACTCCATCAGGTGCTGGGGCGGGCCGTCCCCATGTCCGAAGTCAAGGCCAGACTGCGGGAGATCCTGGAGCACACGTTCGCCCTCCGTCTCCAGGACGTCTCGTGGCCAGAGATCCAGG
>CAYNWI010000328.1:0-3209 GCA_964400825.1 uncultured Anaerolineae bacterium
GCTGCCGGTGTTGAGGTGCTCTACTTCATCGAGAATCCGAGACGGGTTTCAGAGGAGCTTTGCAGGGTGCTAAGGCCAGGCGGACGTCTCGTGCTCGTAACGGGGGCACAACCCAAATCCGCGCTGGCCAACTTGGCATTTGCTCTCTGGCTAAAGTATATGCGTTTTTACCCCAACGACGAACTGGCAGCCGTGCTGAGACAGGCGGGATTCCAAACGGTTCAAGTGGAGAGGGTACATAGGTCAGAACACACTGCCTATGCCCATCAACTTGCCTATGCGGTGAAATGATTTGGAGGGAGGAGTTACCAATGAGAGTCCTGGTTTATGGCGCTGGAGTGTTGGGCAGCCTGTACGCTGCACGGCTGCAAGAGGTCGGGCATGCCATCTCGATCCTGGCGCGGGGGCAGCGATTGGCTGACCTGCGCGAGCACGGCATCGTGCTGGAAGAAGCGATCACCGGCCATCGAACCACCACCCATGTCAACGTGGTGGAACACCTTGCGCCGGAAGATGCCTATGATCTGGTAATCGTTCTGTTGCCCAAGAATCACGTCTCGGAGGTGTTGCCAGCGCTGGCTGCCAACCAGCATACGCCCAACATCCTGTTCATGGGCAACAACGCCGCTGGGCCTGATGAGATGATCGAGGCGCTGGGTCGCGAGCGCGTCTTGCTGGGCTTTCCGGGAGGCGGAGGCTCGCGGGAGGGGCACGTCGTTCGCTACATTGCATCGTCGGGACGCAAAAGATATGCGACCACGATGGGCGAATTGGACGGGCGCACCACGCCGCGGCTGGAGCAGATCGCTGGGGCTTTCGAAGAGGCTGGATTCCCGGTGACCATCAGCCCGAATATGGATGCCTGGCTCAAGACCCACGTAGCGTTGATCCTGCCCATGGGAGGCGCGCTCTACTTGGCCGGGCTCGACAACTACCGGTTGGCGCGCACGCGCGACGCGGTGGTGCTGATGATCCGCGCCATGCATGAGAGCTTTCGGGTTCTGCGGGCGCTCGATGTCCCCATCACGCCGCCCAGTCTCAAGATGTTCGAGTGGATACCTGAGCCGATTTTAGTAGCCTTTGTCCAGCGCATGCTCGACAGTGAAGCTATCGAGGCCGCACTTGCACACGCCAGAGCAGCCCGTGACGAGGGCAAACACCTCCGAAACGAATTCGGGGCGTTGGCCCGTGCCGCCTCCGTTCCGACGCCGACGATGGACCGCTTGCGCTCGTACGTTGACCAGACGGTTCCACCCTTCGCGGACGGCAGCGCGCAGATACCGATGGATTGGCGCGGCGTGTGGATTGGGCTGGGTGCACTCGCAGGCGCACTGGCGGGCCTGGTCTTCGTCTGGAAACTGCTGAGACACAGGCTACGCTGATTCATTACGCCTACGAGGGTATGAAGAGAAAGCAGATTGATGCAAAGAGATTAGGAACTGTTGCACATTACATCGGAGTCGTTGGCGAGTATTTCATAGTCATCTTCTTGGCGGTGTGGCTCAATAACTTGCTGAAGATTCCGAGTTTATTCAGCTTTCCGCTCAGGGCGCTTGGCTTCGTATTGACTGCTTTCGGATTGTTTCTTATCGCTTGGTGTTGCTGGCTTCAGTTTACGGTGGGCCAAGGAACAACTGGTTTTTCTGAGCCTACCAAGAAGCTGGTCGCTTATGGCCCGTACGGGATTGTGAGGAATCCTATGATGTGTGGCCAGTTTCTTCTGTTTGCCGGCCTTGGATTGTTCCTGAACCTCGGGGCTATGTTTCTCGTGCTCCCAATCCTAATTCTTGCGACACATGGATTTACACTATTCATCGAGGAACCTGATTTGGAGAGGCGATTTGGCCAGGAATGGGTAGACTATACTGAGAGAGTGCCTAGGTGGTTTCCTAGGCTTGGAAGCACTCAGAGCAACAGAAAGGAGGACAAAGAATGCAGTTCCTAACAAGTCTGGAGATTGGCTGGCTTAATGGCTGGATATACTCAGCGATCTTCTTAGCGGTAAACTGTTCGGCTTACATTTTCGCTAAGCGGATGACGTCATTTTCGTGGATGACCAGGAAGCAGGTTCTATTGGCAGGGATTGCTGACGTCGCCACAATAGGGTTATGCATCTTCACCATTTGGAAACCCATTGCCTATCCTGGGATTCTCTTCTGGACGGGGAATGTGATTTACATCCTGGGGCTAGTCATCACAATGATGTCCATCACAGCTTTTGCCAAAACGCCCGATGACAAACCGGTAACCAGAGGGATATACAAAGTATTCCGCCATCCGTATTACCTGGGCGGGTATCTATCCCTGATAGGCATTGGTCTTATCTGCAGAGAATGGCTCATCATTCTTGGGACTATAGTGAGTATGATTCCGGGATTCTGGTCCGCAAAATGGGAAGAGGAATACCTTGAGGAAACCTATGGCGATGAATACATTGAGTACAAGAAAAGCGGACATGTGTCTGCCGCCCGCGAGAGTGAAGAGGGTTGATAGATGCCTAGACTGGTCAAAGGTGGTAAGTGGGCCTATGGTTGGGTGGTCATCGGGCCAGAGGGGCAGATGACGATCCCACCGGAAGCGTGGCATGAGTTTGGTTTCCAGGCTGGGGACGAGGCGGTTTTCACACCAGGCAGCCGTCGCTCTGGCGGGTTCGCCATCAGCACATCGGAACTGATGGCAGAAGTTTCCGAACGGCTGGAGGGTGCTACGATGCGCGTGCTGGCACGGGGACGGTTCGCTGAGGGCGGACGGGTGACGGTGCCGCCGGAAGTGGGAGTGAAGCCAGGTGACAGGCTGCTGGCGGTGCGCGGCAGCCGCTACGGGCTGGGCTTCGTGGCGCGGGGACCGATCTACGAAGAGGCGCTGAAACATCCCGAACTGGAGGTGTTTTCCCCCCAGAATTGGGGGGCTGGGGGGGACTAGGGGCCATGACCTACGACCAAGTTTTCCTGGCTACCGCTTTCGCCCTCTTCCTCGTTACCTTCGTCGCCACCATGCTGTACGTGCGGTGGCGAGGGCACGAACCAAAAGGGGTGATGACGAACGTGAAAGCGGGGGAAGCCGCTGTCACTACCGTCGCCTCATTGCTCTGGCTGGTGGTGACGCTGCTCTACATCTTCGATGCTCGTAGCGTGGTCTGGTTCGGGCGCATCGTCTTCCTGGACAACGACGTCGCCAAGGGGTTGGGCATCGCCCTATCCACTGTCGGC
>CAYNWI010000329.1:0-3173 GCA_964400825.1 uncultured Anaerolineae bacterium
CAGGAGGCCCTGGATTACGTGCGGAGGATCGAAGAGCTGGCCGACGCCCCCGCGATCTTCGTTTCCGTCGGGCCGGGGCGTCAGGAGACCATAATAGTTCGCTAATTTAATGAAATGAGAGAGGAGGATCTAAATGAGAGCCAAAACGTTGGCCCAGGCCTTGAACAGGTTCGACCCAGAGCGTGCCCTGAAGACCGAGCAGGAGCTGCGGGACTATTTCGTGGAGCGGGCCATGAGCCCCCTGCAAGAGCTGGCTCTATTGCTGCGGCACACCGGGCGACCCCAGACAGTCCTTTTCACCGGCCACCGGGGGAGCGGCAAGTCCACTGAGCTAGCCAAGTTGGCCTCGCTTCTCAAGGATCAGTTCTTCGTGGTGGACTATTCGGTGAAAAACGTCCTTGATCTGTTCGACGTCACTTATGTGGACGTGATCTTCTCGTTGGCGGCGGAGTTGATCCGCGCTGCCACTGAGCGTCAGGTGGAGGTGAATGAGGAACTGCTGTGCCACATCCTGGATTTCACCAAAGAGGTCACCAAAGAGGTGGTCATCGAGGAGCGGGGAGAGGTCGGCGTGGGGGCAGCGCTGAACTTCTACATGATCAAGCTGGAGGGGAAGGTTGGGAAGGAAGCCGCCACCCGCACCCTGGTGCGGGAGAAAATGGAACGTCGCCTCTCCGACCTGTTGGAGAACGTGGACCTGCTGAGTCGGGAGATCGAGCGGGCGACGGGGAAGAAGGTGCTGGTCATCGTGGAGGACTTGGATAAGACCGACCCGGATCGGGCCAAAGAGCTTTTCTACGGTCACGCCCTCTCCCTGACCTCGCCGGGCTGCTGTGTCATCTACACCTTCCCCACCGCCCTGCGCCACGACAACGATTTCATCCAAGTTCGTCAAAGCTTCTCCGAACTGGTGGTGTTGCCCAACTTCCCGGTGAGCCACCGCGATGGCTCACCCGATGAGACGGGATCGGCCTTGCTGCAGAAGATTCTGACCCTACGCGCCGAGGAGCGGCTGTTCACCTCTGAGGCGTTGAAGGGATTGGTCGGATGGAGCGGTGGCCTGGCCCGGGAGTTGATCCGCCTGGCCGGGCAGGCCTGCCTGGTAGCCATGGAAGCCGAGAAACCGGCCATTGATGAAGGGGTGGTGGAGCAGGCGGCGGCCCGCATGAGGATTGACTACGAGGTGCTCCTGACCTCAGAGCAGTTGGACCTGCTGCGGGTAGTGAGGGAGCGCAAGCGGGTGGAGAACGACGAGGCACATCGGGCGCTCCTGCACAACCTGAGTGCCCTGGAGTACCGCAACGGCGAGGGGGTGTGGTACGACGTGCATCCCATCGTGCGGCCTTTGCTGGAGGAGCGAACGTGAGCGTGACCCTGCGGTGGCGACCGGAGAACCTGGATTTGGAGCTGGAGACCCAGCGACTGATCCTGCTCCTGCGGGAGACGGAGAGGAGCCTGCTGGCCTTTGCCCTGTACCGCACCGTGGCCGAGCGGGAGGCGGTGGCCAGGGAGCTGCGGGAGCGGTTGCCGCTGCCGGTAGAGGAGTTCACCCTGACGACGGCGCGGCGCAACCCCTTCGATCTGATCGAGGGAGTGAAGGCCGATGGGCGGGTGGCCTGTTTCGTGTATGATGTGGAGGATGCGTTCCCGGAGGCGCTGGGGTACCTGAACCTGCAGCGGGAAAGGCTGGCCGAGCTGCCCCACGCCGTGGTCTTTTGGGTGCGGGAGTACGGCCTGCGGCAGATCGGGGTGCAGGCACCCGATTTCTGGGCCTGGCGCAGCGGCGTCTTCGACTTCCGCGCCCCGGAGGAGCGGGCCCCGCTGGCCGCAGTGGAGGCGGCGGTGGCTGAGCCCTTCACCTACCTGGACCGGGGCGACCTGGAGCGGCGGCTGAGCCTGTATCGGGGGCTGTTGGAGGACTACAGCCAGGAGGAGCGGCCCGACGAGGCATTCTTGGCCGAACTGGAAACCAAGATCGGGCGGGCCTGCTATCACCTGGGAGAGTGGGCCGAGGCGCGAGTGCACTGGCAGAGAGCGCTGGAGATCAGCAAGGAAGTAGGCAATGAAGGAGGTCGGGCTGTTGCCTTGCACAACCTTGGTAACCTGGCCTACGTTCAGAGCGACTACGCTGCCGCTCGCCGCTTCTACCAGCAGAGCCTCGAAATCAAACAGGCCCTGGGGAACCTAGTGGGGGGAGCCTATACCCTGGGGCAGCTTGGCAATCTCGCCTACGCACAAGGCGACTATACTGAGGCTCGGCGCAATTATGAGGAAGTTCTCCGGGTCTCAGGGGAACTCGGCGACAAGGAGAGCATGGCTAAAGCCCTGCACCAACTGGGTGTGTTGGCTCAGGCCCAGGGCGACTACGCCGTTGCCAGCTCCCTCTACAAGCAGAGCCTCGACATTGAGCAGGCTCTGGGGGACCGGGCGGGGATGAGCAGTAGCTATCATCAACTAGGAAAACTGGCCCATGACCAAGGCAACTATGCCGTTGCCCACCGCTTGTATCAGCAAAGCCTTGACATAGCTCAGGACTTGGGGGACCAGGCGGGAGTGGCGGACACCACTCACCAATTGGGTATGTTGGCTCGGGATCAGGGTGACTACGACGCGGCCCGCCGGTTCTACCAGCAGGCCGGGGAAGCGTTCGAAGCTCTGGATGCCAGGAGGGGGCAGTCGGCTGTCTTGCACCAACTGGGTGTGCTGGCCCATGATTATGGGGACTACACTGCTGCCCGCCGCTTCTATCAGCAGAGCCTTGAAATCAAACAAGCCCTGGGGGACCGGGCGGGGGTGGAGATCACTACCCACCAACTTGGGAGGCTAGCCCAGGACCAGGGTGACTACGATGCCGCCCGCCGTTTATACCAGGAGAGCCTCGACATTGCCCAGGCTCTGGGGGACCGGGCGGGGCTAGCCAGCAGCACCGCACAGCTAGGGCGGTTAGCCGAGTTAAAGGAGGATTATGTCACCGCTGTGCGGCTGTGGATGCAAGCGCTGCAAACTTTTGAGGTGTTGGGATCGCCGAACAAAGAGGTCGTCGCTGGTTGGTTCGCACGGCTACGGGAGGAACTTGGAGAAGAAGCATTTGAGAAGGTGTTGGAAGAGGCACAGGACAATAAGGGAGTTCCAGGAAAATAATCATTCCAAAAGGTGCTGAGGGGCAGGCGAGA
>CAYNWI010000330.1:0-3167 GCA_964400825.1 uncultured Anaerolineae bacterium
TGCGCTTCGGGCCCAGGAGAGGACGCTGCCCCCGGGGACTCTGGCGGCTTCCTTGGGCAAAGCCTGGAAGGCTCCCTCACCCAGGTGGCTGTCGTCAGCTGGGGGCGCCCATGCCGCGCGGCTGACCCAGGACAGGATCCGAAGCAGCTATGCGTGGGGGTCTACGCCTCAGTCTCCGATGACAACGCATCGATCCTGGCGTGCATCAACCAGCCATGATTGGAGGACACGTGGTCAGCATTCACGACGACGCCAGAATCTACGCCGCTAATGCGATAGGCAAGCTACTCGTCGGTCAGTACCCGGAATTCGACGCAACCCGGCACCTGGCTGCGGTCGGGAACCTTGAGACCAGCTACGGCCGAGGGTGGAGGGGTGTTGGTAAGGGCTCCAACAACATGGGGGCGATCCAGGCCGGCGCGTCGTGGAGTGGCGACACCTTTGTTTACACTGACACACACCCGAACCCCGACGGATCGTCAACACCCTACCAGGTGGCCTTCCGCAAGTACCCCACGTCCCAGGCTGGATGGGATGACCTGGCGCGCGTCATGTACGATGGGCGTCGCCATGGGGTGCTCGTTGCTGCGTCAATGGGTGACACCCGCACGGTGAGCCAACTCATGCGGGAGACCGGGTATTACGAGGGGTTCGGCGCCACGGTCCTCGACCGCGAGCACAACCACTTCCTGGCCCTTCGTCGCGGGATCTATCTGGCTGATTTTGCCCAAGGCATCGAGATACCCACAGGCAGCCCGGTCGGGATACCGCAGACGATTCGCAGGGGCGACAGGGGCGATGCGGTCAAGACCCTACAGAGGGAGCTACAGCTCGCGGCCGACGGGATCTTCGGTCCAATCACAGAAGCCGATGTCCAGGAGTACCAGCAGCTGCACGGGCTCTCTGTCGATGGCATCGTGGGGCCGAAGACCTGGCAGACTTTGTTCACCGATAACTATGTTCCAGTTTCAGCGTGAGGTACCTATGCCGCTCATCAAAAGCCCAACCGAGCAAGCAAGAAAGAAGAACACCGAGGAGATGATCAAGTCCGGCAAGCCACCGAAGCAGGCGGTTGCCGCCGGGTACAGGAACCAACGGCAGGCAAGGGGCCGAAAGGCTCGGGGGAAGTAGTCCCCTCCGATTTACCGGGCTGGATCCGTGCGGGCCCGGATGGCTCGGAGAGGGGAGCCCTCTTCTCTTCTTCACGCGCATCGTGAGGATGTACCGGCCTCACATTCTCGACGAGCTGTCAGCTGCTCGTAGAAGTGAATTCTGAGCTCGAGCTCTTCCCTGCTCGGACTGGTCTCCGACAGGTAGCGCGCCAGCTCTTCCACTTGGCGCTTGAGCTCGTTGTAGGTCAGCCTTTCCATTGCTCCTACACCACAGTGTAGCCATGGCCGGATAAGCGGTCAACTAAAACCTCATGACAGTGTACGGAGATCGTGACAAGCTACCGGAATGAAGTGTGAAATGCAGTTCGAGGGGTGTCCCGGGGAGACCGTGGCAACGATGATGATCGGCCAGTTGAACCGGAGGGGCGGGCCAGTCGTTCCGTGCTGCTCTCACTGCTACAGGATGCTGACCCATGACCTCGAAAGGTGGAGAAAGCCCGAGAAAGTCGTGCTTGTGGCCCAAACCACCGTCAAGCCGCGTCGTCCCCGTCAGGTCCCCGACGATGACCCTCGGCTGATGAAGCTCCTGTGAGCTTCCCACGTGTCCACTCGACGCCGGCATCCTGAAACGCTCGGCGCTGCGCCTTGCCCCAGGTCTTGAACGCACCACAGGCGGCGTGGAAGTCGTGGTGGCACATGTGACACAATGGCATCGAGTCCTCGTCCTTTGCGCGCTGACTCAGGCCACGCCTTGCCGTGTGGTGGTGTGCTTGTGACGGTCCAGGCTCCCAGCAATTGAAGCAGCCCAGCGCTCTGACCTTGTCTAGATATGTGCTCATTTGATCCCCATAGCGTTCTTGATCATCTCGACCGGTACTCCACCCCTACGGCCCCACCCTGCTCTCTTGATGACATCGATACCCCGGGACGCGGACTCTCGAGACACGTTGATCTTGTCCACCCCAAACTCCTTCAGGATGCGTAGTTGCTTGAGGTTGGCGAGCCCCAGCCGTCGACGAGAGATGACCGTGGAGATGAGCTTCGATGCTTCGCGCTTTCCCATCTGCTCCAGGTCCTCATCCTTTACCCCAGCGTTGCGGAGCATTTGGGTTTGCTTGTCCGTTGCCGGGTCCCAACCAAACCTCATGTCCGCGCGCTGTATGTCTTTGCGCTTGAGGTGGAAGATGCCAAACGGGTCAACCTCGGTGACCTTTGCCCTCACCTCCACCTGCTTCTTCATGGCCTCGGCCATTCGGCGCAGCTCATCCCGGGCACGGTTCAGATTCTTCAGCACCTCGCCGTTGCCGCTCTCCTTCTTGGTGATCTTCTTGGCGTGTTCGATCTCCTCGTTGGTGTAGTTTCCGCCCAGAGCGTCCTCGGGGCCGACCAGGGTGTGCCCACCTGAGCCAAGCATTGCGACGAAGTCCAGGACCAGTAGTTCAGGCTTGCTACTCTTGGAGATGAGCTCCCTTCGTATGTCGGCCTCCGACTTGTCGGGGAACGGGTCGATGATCCCCGGGAGTACCCGAGTCCCGCGCCCGACCATCTGGGCGCAAAGGGCCCGGGAAGTAGTGGGCCTCCCGAGAACAATCATCTCCGTTGTCGGGGCGTCGAACCCCTCGGTGGCCACCGCGCAGTTGCAGAGATACCTAAACTCTCCACGGCGAAACGCACCCACGGTGACACGGCGCTCGTCGCGGTTGGTCTCCCCAGAGATGAACCTGGCCGAGCCGGGGCTGACGGCATTGAACCGCTCGGCGGCATAGGCTGCGGTGCGCACCCCGGGGAAGAAGCAGATAGCTTGACGCTCTTCTCCGAGCTCAATTGTCTTCTGGACGATCCCCTCGATGCCCTTGATCATCTCCTCGTCGAGCTGCTTGACGTTCAGTCCGCCCTCTGTCTTCGACTTGCGCACGTGTGACAGGTCGATGTCCCCGATCTCAACCCGCTGCACACGCACAGGAACCAGGAACCCAGCCTCAATCCCATCCTGAATGTCGAACACGTGGGCAGGCTCCCCGCCAGCGAACACCTGGGCCAGGGCCTTCTCGTCTG
>CAYNWI010000331.1:0-3145 GCA_964400825.1 uncultured Anaerolineae bacterium
GTTTCTATTTGTCGTCTTCTACTTGTCGTCGGACTTTTTGCTGCCCCCACTATCGTGGCGGTTGTCGGTCACGTAGAAGCCGGAGCCTTTGAAGACAATGGCCGGCGGTGAGAACACCCGCCGCACGTTACGATGGCCTCGTGGACACTGCGCAACATGTGGGTCATTGTAATTCTGAAGGCATTCGAAGTGAAGGCCACATTCGAGGCACTCGTATTCGTACACGGGCATTGGGACATCTCCTTGTATCTCATTTGCTATGAATAGGGATAGATGACGCGCAATGACCAAATCCCGACCTCTTTCGAGTTGCTGGGATTTGGTCATTGGCGCATTGGTCATTGCTACTTGGCTTTGACTTTGATGGTCTTGGGTTTGACTTCCTCGGCCTTGGGGAGAGTCAAGGTCAGCACGCCGTTCTCGAACTCGGCCTTAGCCTGCTCGGCCACGATGGTGGTGGGCAAGGTCAAGGAACGACTGAAAGCTCCGTAGCGGCGTTCCTGGCGGACGTAGTTTTCTCTCTCGATCTTCTCCTCGGCCTTGGTCTCGCCCTTGATGGTCAGCGTGTCGCCGGTGATGGTGATGTCAATGTCCTCAGGCTTGACCCCAGCCACAGAGCTCTTGACCACCACGTCCTGGTCGGTTTCATACATGTCCACCGCCAGGGCTTCGGCGCCCAGGGGAGCCAGCCAGCCAGCGCGAGGCCGGATGAAGCTCTCCTCAAACAGCCGATCCATCGCTTCCCTCAGGGAGATCAAATCCCGAAAGGGTTCCCAACGTACTATGTTAGCCATTACTGTTCACCTCCTTGTAAATTTTCAACTCAATTGTACCTCAGTTGTGTTAGAACAACGCTAGAGAGACGTTAGAGTTTTGTTAGAATTACGGTCTCTTTCCCAACTGCACGGTGATGATCTGCTGCCCATCGCCGCGCAGTACCGTCAAGTCAACCCGGTCGCCGGGCGATTTGTAACGTTCCAGGTACACCAGTAGATCGTCGAAGTTCTTGATCGGCTGATCGTCAAGGGCCACGATCAGATCACCTCCGGCCTCCAGGTAGACCGGCTGCCCGAAGTCGAGCCGCAGCAGGACATCCGTCTGCCTGGTCCCGGCCCGCAGCCCGGCCTTGTCTGACGGCCCTCCAGGCTCGACCAGCATGACGTAGGCGCCTCGCGTCTCTTCGGAAAAGCCCAGCGCATCAGCCCACGCCGGGCTGTAGGTCTGTCCAGAGATGCCTAGCCAGGCATGGTCGTAGCGCCCATCTGTGATCAGCGCAGGCACCACCCGCTTTACGATATTAACCGGTACAGCGAAGCCAACGCCGGCGTTGGCCCGCACCGTAGATTCGATCTGGGCGTTGACGCCGATCAACCGGCCTTGCGAGTCGAGCAGCGGCCCCCCGGAGTTGCCAGGGTTGATGGCCGCGTCCGTCTGGATGGCTTCTGGAATGTTGAAGGCCGTCAGCGAGGGGATGGTGCGTCCTATGGCGCTGACGATGCCCTGGGTCAACGTGCCTTCGTAACCGAAGGGGTTGCCGATAGCGATAGCCCGCTGGCCTACCACTACCTCATCAATGTTGCCCAGTTCTACCGGCCGTAGTTCCAGGCCTCGCGGATCAATCTTGACCACGGCCAGGTCACTGTCCGGATCCTCACCCACTACCTGGGCCGGCAGGGTGAGGCCATCGTACAGGGTGACCTGCACCTCATCAGCACCTTCCACCACGTGCGCGTTGGTGACGATGTGCCCCTGGTCATCCCAGACGAATCCGGATCCCTCTCCCTGGGGGATGGCCTCCTCTTCAGCGAACAGCTCCACCCGAGCCAGATTGGTTACGTTCACCACCGAGGGGTTCACCTTGCGATACACCTCGGTCAGGATCTGGGTTTCGACGTCCACCTGGCTCCCCGCAGTGGAAGGTACCGGGACGGGGGTGACTAGCACTTCCTTTTCCACTTCCACGACCCTGGTGACCTCGACTGGCACCTCTTTCTCGACCACCACGGTCTTGACCACCTCTGGGGCTACCCTTGTCGCGAGTTGTTCCACTTCACCTACTATTTTGCTGGGCCAAGTGAAGATATTGCAGCTCACGAGGGCCAGGCTCAAAACCATCAGAGCCGATAACAAGATGTAACGCAGATTTCGTTTGTTTATTCTCATCGGATTTTTCTCACTTTCACTTGTGATGGGCGAAGGTCTACTGACCAAGCCCCTTTTTCGCCTCGGTCAGGACACCTTCGGCGATCAAGAATGAATCTAATCTCTTTGCCGCGAGAAGCCCGTCAGTAAGAACACGTAGTAGAGCAAAGTTGATAGGGCCTGAGCCAAGGCGGCGACGTATGTCAGTGCCGCTGCATCAAGTACCTTCTTGACCCCCTTTGCCTCGTTGCTACTCACCACCATGCCGTTGGCCGTCAGCATTTGCATAGCTCGCTGGCTGGCATTGAGCTCTACCGGCAGGGTGATCAGGGCGAAGACAGCGGCCCCGGCGAAGAAGAGCACTCCTACCCAGGCCAGCCTGATGTAGCCCATGAACAGGCCGATGAAGAAGAGGACAGGCCCCAGCCAGGAACCAAAGTTGACCACCGGCACCAGGCCCGACCGCACCCGCAGGGGAGCGTAACCCCGTGCGTCCTGCGTGGCGTGCCCTATCTCGTGAGCCACGATGCCCAACGCCGCTACCGAACTAGAGCGGGCCACTTGAGGCGAGAGGCGCAGGGTTTTGCTGCGGGGATCGTAGTGATCGGAGAGGGGTCCCCGCGAGCCCTCTACCGAGACGTGGCCCAGTCCGTTGGCCGACAGTAAGTAGCGGGCCGCCTCAAGGCCCGTCATGCCTCGTTGATTGCGGACCTGCAAATACTTTCTGTAGGCTGACTGTACCTTGAACTGCGCATAGAAAGCCAGAAGCAAAGCTGGCAGGGCAAACACAAGATACATGGGATCAAAGAACAACGGAAACATATTCATCTCCTTCTGTTTCTCATCTCACGGGGGAGGGGGGGTCTTGGCAAAGCGATTTCCACCCCCTCCCCAGCCCTCCCCCTGCGAGGGGGAGAGAGTGGTTACCTCATCTCTACTTCTCTACCTTGATGCTGGGATAGCAACCTCCACCTTTGCTGGGCGGAGGAGCTCTCCGCGATAG
>CAYNWI010000332.1:0-3140 GCA_964400825.1 uncultured Anaerolineae bacterium
AAACGACGCATTTTGCGTAGGCGTAAGAAGAATAACAACGGCTTGCTCTTGCGTTTGCTGATTGGCGCGGTAACTATAGTCTTTCTCGCGGTCACTCTGCTTGGCCTGTTGGGCATCGGCACGGCGGTTGGCGTGTACGCTTACTACGCCAAAGACCTGCCCGACCCTGGCCGGATCGAGACGGAGCAGGAGGAGTTCGAGACCACCAAGATCTATGACCGCACTGGTCAGGTGCTCCTCTACGAGATTTTCGACCCTCGGTTTGGCGATCGCACCTTGGTTGCACTAGATCAGATGCCGCTTTATCTGCGTCAGGCTACCGTCGCCATTGAGGACAAGACCTTCTACGAAAACCCCGGCTTCGACATCAGGGGCTTTGCTCGAGCCTTCTACTACTACAATCTGCGAGGCGGCCAGGTGCAAGGTGGCAGTACCATCACCATGCAGTTGATCAAGAATGTGCTAATCCCTCTGGAGGAGAGATATCAGACGCTCTACTCTCGGAAGATCAAGGAGTTCATCCTGGCCCTGGAGATATCGCGACGCTACAGTAAAGATCAGATTCTGGCCTGGTACCTGAACTCCAACTTCTATGGCAACCTGGCCTATGGCGTGGAGGCGGCGGCTAAGGTCTACTTTGATAAGCCTGTCCAAGAGCTGGATTTGGCTGAATGTGCTATGCTGGCTGCCGTGCCCCAGTACCCCGGCCTGAACCCCATTGATGCCCCCAGCGAGGCTCGCAAGCGCCAACACCTGGTACTGGACGCCATGGTGCGTCAGGGCTACATCACCGCCGAAGAAGGTGTTGCCGCCAAGTACCAGAAGCTAGACATCAAAGCCCGCGAAGAGCGCTACGACATCATCGCCCCACACTTCTCCATCTATGCCCGCAAACGTCTGGAGGAGATGTTCGGCCCGGAGCTGGTTTACCGTGGGGGGCTGCGAGTCTATACCACCATAGACCTGGAGATGCAAGACCTGGCCCAGGAAATCGCTCGCAAGTGGGTGGCAGAACTGCAAGCTGACGAGCGCAATGCTTCCAATGCTGCCGTGGTGGTCATCAACCCCCGAACCGGTGAGATTTTGGTCATGTTGGGCAGCCTCGATTACTGGGACGATAAAATCGCGGGTGAGGTCAACGTAGCTTTGGCTAATCGTCAGCCTGGCTCGTCCTTCAAGCCCTTTACCTACGTGACCGCTTTCTCTCAAGGCTATACGGCAGCCACCATGATCATGGACGTGCGCACCGCCTTCCTTGACCCACCCAACCCGCCCTACGTGCCGGAAAACTACGACCGCAAGTATCACGGCGCCAAGCGAATACGCCAGACCCTGGCGTGCTCATATAACCTGCCGGCCGTTAAGGTGCTGGATATGGTCGGGGTGGAGAACGTGATCAACACCGCTCACCGCCTGGGCATCAACACCCTGAACGACGAGTATTACGGGCTGAGTCTGACTTTGGGAGGGGGCGAGGTCACGCTGTTGGACATGACCTACGCCTTTAGCGTGTTCGCCAACGGTGGGACCATGGCCGGCGTGCCTGTGCAAGAGCCGGCCCTCGGCTACCGAGAGCTAGACCCGGTGGCCATCCTGCGGGTCGAGGATCGGGACGGGAACATCATCTGGCAATACGCCACCCCTGAGACCAGAGAGGTCTTGAGCCCTCAGTTGGCGTATCTCCTCACCGATATCCTGTCCGACAACGACGCTCGGGCGCCGGCCTTTGGCTGGGAAAGCACGTTGCACCTCAGCCGTCCGGCCGCAGCCAAGACCGGCACCACCAACGATTTCCGCGATGCCTGGACCATCGGCTACACCCCTCAAATCGCCACCGGCGTCTGGGTAGGTAACAGCGGCAACGAGGCCATGGAACACGTGCCTGGGTCGCAGGGAGCAGGCCCCATCTGGCACGACTTCATGGAGAGGGTGCTGGAGGGAATGCCCGTGGAAGAATTCGAACGGCCGCCCGGCTTTGAGGAGGTGGAAGTCTGCTCCGTCTCAGGGATGTTGCCTACGGAACACTGTCCTCACAAGGTCAAGGAGATCTTTATTGAGGGAACGGCCCCTACGGCATACTGCAACGTCCATCAGGTATTTCGGGTCAACAGGGAGACCGGCAAACTGGCCACGGTTTACACCCCGCCCGAACTGGTGGACGAGGTGGTCTACGAGATCTATCCCCCTGAGGCCGCCGATTGGGTGCGCCAGGAGGGCATCCCCCAGCCGCCGACCCAATATGACACGGCCTATGGCCCCAGCCCGGCCTCCGGCGATGTAGCCATCATCAGCCCCGCCCCCTATGCTTACCTCCGGGAGACAGTCCCCATCATCGGCAACGCCAGGGCGGTGAATTTCCAGCTCTATCGCCTGGAGTACGGTCAGGGGCTAAACCCCTCGGCCTGGATCCAGATCGGCGGCGACCACTACAGCCAGGTCGCTAACGCCCCCCTGGAGTACTGGGACGTGAGTGGTCTGGATGGGCTTTACACCCTTCAGCTTTCGGTGGTGGATGGAGGAGGAAACTACAGAAAGAGCACCACCCAGGTCACGGTGGACAACACCCCGCCTGAGCTTGAGCTCGTCTATCCCTACGATGGCCACACCTATTACATGGAATACGACGAATGGGTCAACATTTCGGCCGATGCAGTGGACAACTTCTCCATGGATCGGGTGGAGTTCTACCTGGACAACAGTCTGCTGAGCTACAGCACCATACCTCCTTACAACACCAAGTGGACCATCGTCATGTCCGACACCATCCCTGTGCCCGGCACGGTGGTGCAGGAGACCCAGATTGTCCGGAACCCGGACGGCAGCTTGACCACCCAGGTGATCACCGTCACCCAGGTGATCACCGATTCGGATGGCATGCGCATGCAGGTTTTCGCCAACGGGATGACCATCATCTCCGACACCCACGGCTACACCGAGACCCATCAGATCCACGTGGTGGCCTACGACACGGCTGGAAACGAGGTCGAGAGCGAGAAAGTGCGCATCTACGTCGTGCACGAGCAGGAAGAGGAGGAACAAACCACGGCCCTGTGGCTGGACGACCGGGTGGCTTATCTCGAAGATAGAACACGGATTGGCAGGATTTACGGATAGTGGCTCATACGAATGCACAGCCGATC
>CAYNWI010000333.1:0-3128 GCA_964400825.1 uncultured Anaerolineae bacterium
CTTCCTGGACAACGACGTCGCCAAGGGGTTGGGCATCGCCCTATCCACTGTCGGCGTGCTGGCGGGCATCGCCGGCGAGGTGGCGCTGGGCGAATCGTTCCGCGTGGCCTTGCCCAGGGGAGAGACCAGGCTGATCACCACGGGTGTTTATCGCCACATCCGCAATCCCTGCGCCCTGGGAGCGGACCTCTTCGCGCTGGGCACCTTCTTTATCGCCTCCAGCCTGCTGGCCCTGGCCGCCGCCGTCCTCAACTTGGCTGGCTATCATCTGAAGATTCGGGCCGAGGAGGCGTATCTGCGGCGGACGTATAGAGCGGAATATGCTGCTTATTGTGCGCGGACGGGGCGGTATTTGCCAAGATCGCCAAGGGGTCATAGGGAGCATAGCTCGCCGCGATGAGGAAGCGTCACAGAGTGGATGCTTTCTTTTCTGTTTTGTTGCCGATACACCCAGAAATTTTAAGGTTCCACTACTTGACAAAACGCACAAAAGGTGATATAATTTATATGTGCAAAAAGTCACTATAGGCATAAGGCACTGTTTGTCGGGAGGTGAGAGATGCCACGTGGTCGTCGTAGGCGAATGGGGGGCAGAAGTGGTGGGCCCTGCCCTACGCGGATATATCGTTTCATGGAGCCGTGTTTGCTCCTGCTGCTCCATCGCAGCTCCTCCCACGGCTATAGTCTGCAAGATGAGCTGAAGGAGTTTGGTTTTGAGGAGGCGCCCGTTGATCCCAGCGTGGTCTATCGCGCCTTGCGGGAGATGGAAGAACAGGGGCTTTTGACCTCAACCTGGGACACCGAGGGCTCAGGCCCGCCACGGCGGGTTTATCGGCTGACCGCCCAGGGTGATGAGTACTTGACCCGATGGGTGGCCGACCTGCGGGAGACGGACCGAGTGCTGCACGGCTTCTTCGCCGCTTATGACGAGCACATGCGGGAGGGTGAGGGTGAGCATCATTGATGACCTGATCGCTTCCTTGAGGGACGATGCGCCCCTTCGCGAGGTGCGGGCCTGTGCCTTCTGGACGGCGGTGGTGCTCGATGGTGGGCGCTGTGGGCTGGCCTCCACGCTGCGGCCCGATGAGCCCCAGTGTGCCGGCCCCACTCCCCTGGTGCCACGGGCGGGTCACCTGCTGGAGTGCAGCGCGCTGGAGCTGGCCCAATACGCCAACTCCGATAGCCTCCTGGAGGCCTCCATCGGCCTGGCGGCCATAAACTCCTTGATGGAAGTTGACGAGAGCCGCTGCGTGGAGCTGAACGCGGGGGAGGTCATCCTGAAAGAGGGAGCGGGCAGGAAAGTGGCCATCGTGGGGCACTTCCCCTTCACTCCCAGGGTGAGGGAGGCGGCCGAGAAGCTGTGGGTGCTGGAGAAGAGGCCAGTGGGGGGAGACCTGCCCGCGGACATGGCGGCGGAGGTGCTTCCCCAGGCCGACGTGGCGGCCATCACCGGCACCTCGCTCATCAACCACACCTTTGAGGGATTGGTGAAGTTGTGCCGCCCCGACGCTCTGGTCATCGTCCTGGGCCCCACGGCGCCCCTCTCGCCCCTGCTCTTTGACTATGGGGCGGACATCATCTGCGGAACTTTGGTCGCCGACACGGAAAACGTGCTGCGGCTCATCGGCCAGGGAGCCAACTTCGGGCAGGTGAAGCGCGGCGGGGGCGTGCGATTGCTGACCATGGCCCGGACGCGGCATTACACTTGATAAAGTGTCATTGCGAGCTGTTCCATGTCGCGTTCGCGCCGCTCATTAGGGAAGAAATCAGTTCCAGTACTGGAGGACTCACAGGCTGGAGTGCAGACGCAAGTCTGCTTTGAGCATGGAAAGGCGGACTTGCGTCCGCAGTCCAGTGAGTTTTCTCAGTTACCGAGTTTGTTTCTTAGTAGGAGCGCAGCGACAAAGCAATCTCCACCGTTGACAGCAGTTGCACCTTGGAGATTGCTTCGCTCCGCTCGCAATGACAAATATAACATTGTCGAGGAAAGGAGCAAGAGTTGGTAGACGAACAGCAAGTACAGCAAGCGTTACGAGGAGTAAAACATCCCGAATCAGGCCATAGTTTGATGGAGCTGGGCATGATCAGGGATATAAGGGTGGATGACAGGCAGGTGAGATTCACCGTTGTCCTGCCTTTCATGGACGTGCCCGTCAAGGATCAGATTGTGAACGAAGCACGGGCGGCGGTGGAAGGGTTGCCGGGGGTCGGGAGGGTAGCCATCGGGCTGGCCGAGATGACCCAGAAGGAGAGGACCCACTTCATGTCGTTCAGCAGAGAGCCCGGCTCGGCTGAGGGAGTGAACCGTGTCAAGCACGTCATCGCTGTGTTGAGCGGCAAGGGGGGGGTAGGAAAATCTACAGTAGCAGCACTTCTGGCGGTTGCTTTGAGGAGGGAAGGCCATAGTGTGGGTCTGCTCGACGCCGACATCACCGGCCCCAGCATTCCCAAGATGTTCTTCCCTACACAGAGGTATCCAGATAACAGCCCCCTGGGCATCCTGCCGGTGGAAAGCGAAACAGGCATCGGGGTCATGTCCATCAATCTGCTTCTCCCCAGCGAGGACCAGGCGGTCATCTGGCGGGGGCCGCTCATTGGCAAGGCTATTCAGCAGTTTTGGAGCGACGTCTACTGGGGCGATCGGGATTACCTGGTTGTGGACCTTCCCCCCGGCACGGCCGATGCCGCGCTGACCGTTATGCAATCCATTCCCCTGGACGGCGTAGTTCTGGTCACCTCGCCCCAGGGACTGGCGGGAATGGTGGTGCGCAAGGCGGCGCAGATGACTCAACACATGGGCACGCCCATCTTGGGGTTGGTGGAAAACATGAGCTACACTACCTGCCCCAAATGCGGAGAGCGCATTGAGATCTTCGGACCCAGCAAGGCGGCCACTACAGCGAAGAAGTTCAATATGCCGCTTTTGGGCCGGCTGCCCCTCGATCCCGAGATCTCTAAACTCTGTGATGCCGGGATGGTTGAGAAGTACTCGCCCGATGCCTTCGCTCCCATCGCCAAAGAGCTGATGGCAAGCATAAAAGAAAAAGTTAGTAGATGAAGACCTCTACGAGCGAGCCGACCTGGTCATCGCCAGGGGGCAAGCCAACTACGAGACGCTGAGCGAGGAG
>CAYNWI010000334.1:0-3114 GCA_964400825.1 uncultured Anaerolineae bacterium
CCCTTGCAGGTCAACCACCATACGATGCCCAGTCCGAAAAGCAAAAGCGGGAGGCGCTTACTACCTCCCGCTCTGCTTCTAGACAAGTGTGCAGTTACCGTTCGGCTGATGGTTCGTCAGGTATGTCCTGAGCCCCTCGGCTTCGCTTGGGATGAAGTGCGTCGAAGGGCTCACGATGTAGGTCACGGCGCAGCCATGACCGGACTCTCACCGGCTAGCCGTTGACAGCTTTCAGGACACACCAACGACTTTTTAGTAGTACCATGTGATCCGTAACGGACCGTGTAACCTTGCAAGAGCACCTCTGCTACAATCGTTGGGAAAATCGACGGAGGTAACCGGTGATGCTGTGAAAATGTTCCGAAACCTCTCGGGCATAAATCTCTTCTACTCGTTTGCATACGGACTCGTCTGGATTGAGAACATTGATAAAGTGGAGATTGGCGGTGTTGTCTCTGAGCAGACTACATGCTTCCACGTCGGTAGGTGGAAAGGAATAACCTGCTATTGTAATCCTGGTCGCCTCATTCAGTCGTGTTTCTGCCTCTTTCCAGACTCCAGCAAATGCATCCATTTCGAGGATCTGTTTCTTTCCAGACATGGGCGGTATTATCGCTGGTGCCAGAGTTATGAGATTACCTCTATCTAGCCATCGTGGAAGATTCCAAAGGATATTCCGTGAATTCACCACATAGACGCCACCAAATCCGCGACCGGTCATTCTTTGGCGAAAATCGTCTTTTTCCAAAACCAAGTGGGCCCAGCTAAGAGAGCCGTGCAATTTGAGCAGCCTGACTCCCTTATACTCCTCCGACATATTCAGAAACGGCGCCTCCGGATCGAACTCGTATCTTGGATGACCGGGAAAAGTGCCTATCATCTTTGAAAGGCGATAGCAACCAGGATAGCAGAACACAGGAGACCATCTGGGACGTTCCCGACGAAAGTCGCTGGCAATTCTATCAAGGGCACATTCCAGCAAAAGGTCGTAGTTGAATGTGACAATAGTCAAGTCCCCAAACTCTATCTCTGCCTCAATGAGCCTGTAAATCTCGCTGTCCTTGCCAACGTCCATTTCGTTAGAAGTTTGTGCAAGTACTCGCGTGATGAGTTCGATGAGCTTCGTCGCTAGAATAGAATGAGGGTTCTCGCCGGAGCCCCTCCAATCTGGAACTTCAATTGCCTTTTGCCATATTGCCGAGAACGTTTGCTCCAGCGAAGAAAGCAGCCGATCACCGTCTTTCCAGTAGAGTCTCTTTAACTTGGCAACGAAGTCGTCGTGATCAGAGGAGTGAAGCTTGGAGGTAATCCGAAAGAAATCTCGATCGAGTGGAGGCGGCAAATCAGGGATCCGAAGTCCAGGTTTGTGGGCGGCTCGGGTTATCCCTGCGCCAATTACCAACACTGTCTTGTGAATCATTCGTCCTGCTGATATGTCAGTCCCAGACTTGCGTGCGGATGCCAGACAATCACGGCATATGCTTCCATCATCATAACACGAGCACCCCGGTCGCATGACATTGACCGGCGTCACCGCACCACCCCTTGCTCCGCCGCACAATTCCGCCGCGACTTACATGTTTGGCCCACTGCATGACTTCCTCGAACCCCCGTTCCGTCATCAACACGAGCCACCCACTTCCTACCTCGACATGCAAGCGTTTACTGAACTGATGTGGAGGGCCATCACTCCACCAAATACTTTCGACGACAGGGACGCCTTCCCGGTCTGCCCAGCGAAACCACCCATCGGGGATTGGTTGCCACCCGAGTGCCTGTCCCACTGCAGGGTTAAGCCCCAACCAGCGTGCCCCAGGCGTCTCGAAATCATACCCGTCATGGGCGATGACGAGGTGTTCCACTGTTGCACGTAGATGTAGGTAGTCGACCACCTGCACACCCCGGAACCTGGCGAACGGTGGATGCCCACTTTCTACGTCGAATCCGTCCCACAATTCATCTTCGACTACTGCTCTGATCATCGCCATCCGCTCTTCCTCGGGCCACTCTTGTTCAAGACGCCTCAGCCGCGTCCACTCCCCAACTACAATCCGACCGTCAGATGTTCGGGGGCGCAGCAGAGAGAGGGAATCCTCGGCTCTTTTGACCCAATTGTCAGGTAGGCGGATAAACGAGCGGTCGTTAACAGGGACACCGCCGATGTGGCCGACGAACGGCGGCCGCCGATCCGGCCGCCGGAGAATGAACGACGGATCATAGTGTATGAGCAGTTTCGACAGCCAGGGCAACGCCTCTGGTGGGAAGTACCCGCCGTCATACAGTTCGGCCACTACATAGGCGAGGGCATGTCTTGCTGGGGTGATATGAGGCTTGTAGTGGTCGTGGTGGAGACCCACCTGATCAAGGAACCAGGAGAGTCGGTTCGGGTCGAGGGTCTCATTCCCAGCCAACCAAGTCCGCTGCACCTCCAGCGCACGAAAGTGCTGCATGGCGCGGTAGAGCACATTGTCTTCAGGAAGTTCGACGGCTTCAGCAATCACACGCGCCTCAATGTCGAGCGGACGCAGTGCGAGTGCCGGGTCGCCTATCACGACCGGAACGCCATTCTCCTCAATGGCTCGCTCAGTCTGGTGAAGCGCGAGCTTAGGAAGATGAAAAGCGTAGATCGCTGGTGTCTCCCGCTCCACGATCGGTGGTGTCAGCGGTTCGCCCTCGATCCGCGCGTGAATGAAGCTCGCGGTTAGGCGGATGGCGAAGTTCAGCGATGAGCGCAACCGCTCCAGCACTCCATCGAAGGGGGCAACGACAGCCAGATCCTCCCTGCTCGCCGCGTCCAACACCATCAACGCCCGTTCTGCAGCTTGGTCAGTGCTTGTCAAAGCTTCTTCCAAAGCCGCCATAACCGCTTTGCTGCCGTCCAGCAAGGCGGCGGTGCACGCCCGAACTGCCGCTTGCGCGACGGCAAAAGATGGGTGATCAAGGTAAAGCGCAAGAAGGTCAGCTACAGCACGGTCAGGAGTGTCTTCCTCCAGCATGCCGACAGGCTCCTCCAACAGCGCCTCCAGTGCCGGTTGCGGCTCTATAGGGACGCTCGCAAACAACTCATCGAGATAGGTTTCGATGGCAGGCCAGACTTCTGCGACAGGAACCTCG
>CAYNWI010000335.1:0-3109 GCA_964400825.1 uncultured Anaerolineae bacterium
TTCGCCCCACTATTCAGAGGCCAGACGGAGGGGCTGACGGAGCACAACCTGGCCACTGCCGATTACGCTGTCCTCTACGTCAGCGATGTGCAGCAACAGAACTCCCCTGAGGTGACTGCTATCTACGGCCAACAACAACCTGAGCACGTGGTCAACATTCACGGCGTGGACTACGCCTGGATCTATCCCAATACCCACTACCAGGAGCTGAGCGCCTATCTGGAGAGCCAGGCCCAGCCAGACGACATCGTCTTGCTCGATGCCGTCTCGCCTTTTGTCAAACATTATCAAGGGCCGTTGTCGTATTATGTCATCCTCGATAGCCAGAGCTGGACGGAGATGGCCGAAAGGTTAGCAAAGTCCACTGGGCCCCAGCGCCTGTGGTACGTCGCCTACCCTGAGAGCAACGCGGGGAGCTGGATCAGTTACCAACTGAATACCCACGCTCTGCTCATTGATCAAGAGGCCCTTCCTCACGCCACCGTCTACAATTATTGGCTGATCTCTCCTCTTGCGCTGGAGTCCAGTCCCATCACGGTAGAGTCAGATGTCAACTTCGGCAGCCGTCTGCGGCTAACCGGCTATGGGTTCACCGAGGAGACAATCGAGTACCGAAAACAGTTGGGGATAACCCTCCGTTGGCAGACCATAGCGGAGATGCAGGAGGGCTACGCTCTCTCCCTCCGCCTGGTTGACGAACAAGGGCACCTCTGGGGCCAGGCAGATGAATGGCTGGAGGACGAAGCATCCCTGGCCACTTATGCCTGGAAAGTGGGCCAGGTTAGCGAGAGGCATCACGCCCTGTCCCTCGTCGCCGGCACCCCGCCGGGCCGCTATCAAGTGAAAATGATTCTGTACAGTGTGGACACGTTACAAGCACTGGACATCTTGGACGCAAAGGGCGCGCCAGCGGGTGCGGAGTACACTTTAGGGACAGTTTCGGTAGCCAGCCCCAGCGTGCCTCCGACTATCGAAGACCTCGCCATCCCCCACGACCTGCGTCACGACTTCGACGGCCAGGTGGAGCTTCTGGGCTACGACCTCTCACCTGCTGAGGTGAAAGCAGGCGAAGCCGTGAGAATCATCCTCTTCTGGCGAGCGCTGCGCTCGATGGAGAGTGATTACCGCCTTAACCTGCAAGCGCAAGATAGCGAGGGACGTGTTTGGGCTGAGGGAGAGTTCCCACTGGCCAATGAAGAGCACCCCACCAACCACTGGAACGAAGGCGAGGTCATCCGCGGCCAATACGATCTGACAGTTGATGCTGCCGCCCCAACGGGAGAGCAAACCTTAAACTTCAAACTTCAAACCTCCAATCTCCAACATCTGACGACATTGTCCGTGGTGGCCCCTGAGCGATGTTTCACCGTACCAACTGACATCCAACACCTTCTTCGAGCGAACCTGGCCGACAAAGTGGCCTTCCTCGGCTACGACCTGGATGAGGCCACCGTTAAGCCTGGCGGCACTTTGCACCTGACTCTCTACTGGCAGAGCCTGGCGAAAATGGAGACCAGCTACACCGTCTTCGTGCACCTCCTCGATGCCCAAAATCGCACCTGGGGGCAGAGAGACAACCTTCCCTTGAAGGGCACCTATCCGACCACGAGCTGGCTGCCCGGCGAGGTGGTGAGCGATGAATACGAGATCGTGGTAGACGCGGCGGCGACAGCGGGCAAGTACCAGATCGAGGTGGGGATGTACGATCTAGCGACCATGCTGCGTCTTCCCGCCAAAGACGAGCAAGGAAACCCCTTGCCCAGCGACCGCATTTTGTTAGGCGAAGTGCAAATGCAATGAACGCAGACCTAAAATCTAGAACCTACAACCTGCAACCTTTAGCCATCGCCCTCATCCTGGCTACATTCATCGCTTTGGGCATTACCTACAGCGTGGTCACGCCCATCTTCGAAGCCTCCGACGAGCTGTGGCACTATCCCTTCGTCAAGCACCTGGCCGATGGCAACGGCCTGCCCATGCAAGATGCCAGCGCCGACCAGCCCTGGCGACAAGAAGGCAGCCAGCCCCCATTGTACTATGCCCTGAGCGCCCTGGCTACTTTCTGGATTGACACCGACGATGCCTACGAAGGCCAGCCGCCCTTGTTATGGTACAATCCCCACGTGGACAATGGGGTCCTGACCGCCGACGGCAATACGAATCTGGTCGCCCACTCGCAGCAAGAGGCATTTCCCTGGCACAGGACAGCCCTGGCCGTGCACCTCATCCGTTTCCTCTCGGTGTGGATGGGAGCGGCTACCGTGCTCCTCACCTACTTGCTCGCCCTGGAAATATTCCCCGACCGCAGGAACCTGGCCCTGGGCGCTGCGGCGGTCAACGCCTTCACTCCCATGTTCCTGTTCATCAGTGGCGCCGTCAACAACGACAACCTGGTGGTGCCGCTGTGTAGCTTGGCGCTGCTGATGATGGTCAAAATCACAAATCGCAAATCGCAAATCGCAAATCGTCATTGGGCATCGCTGGGACTGGTCATAGGACTGGCCATCCTCACCAAAGAAAGCGCCATTGGCCTCTTGGCACCGGCGGGCCTGACCGTTGCCTACATCGCCTACCGCCAGCGTTCGATGCGAACCTTCTTGGAAGGCGGCCTCATCGTGGTGGGCCTGGCTGCTATCATATCGGGCTGGTGGTTCATCAGGAACTGGCAGCTCTACGGCGACCCGCTGGGCCTGAACGCCTTCCTGGATATTCTAGGGCGGCGCCACCCACCCGCCACCCTCCATCAGTTGTGGGGGGAACGCGAGGGCTTCGCCATGTCCTACTGGGGGCTGTTTGGCGGAGTGAACGTGCCCCTGGACGCCTGGGTCTACCGCCTGCTGAACCTGCTGGCGCTGATAGCCGTCCTGGGCGTTATCGTCTTCTTGATCCGCAAGCTGCTTCGAGACCGTTTGCGGCCCGAGGCCTGGATAGCAATGGTACTCCTGATAGCCTGGCCGTCCGCTGTATTCGTATCGCTGATTCGCTGGGCGCTACAGACCTGGTCTTCCCAGGGGCGGCTGGTCTTTTCAGCCATCTCAGCCCTCTCGATCCTGTTCTTCCTGGGACTGAGCCAGTTTGTACCCCGCCGCTACACCAAAACGCTGACCTG